>NZ_JBALMG010000096.1:0-18094 GCF_036963225.1 Bacillus sp. JJ783
ATTTTTATAATTAGTTAAATTCTCAATATAGTTTGTGTATATAATTCCATTCAAAGATACATAATATCCACGTAACTATTTAAAAATACTTCGTTTTTATATCTAAGTTCAAAAAGGAGCTACATAACATGGATAAAAAAAATCTATTAAGTCAACAACTTGATTATGTGTCATCGGATGCGCTGAATACTCCTAGTAAAGCCCAAGAGCAAATGCAAGAAACATCTCAGGAGGCACATGATTCAAACAAAAAGGACAGTACTCAAGCTTTACATGGCGAAGATTTACCAATTTCAGCTGTATATAGAACAACGAACAAACAGTAAATTTAAAAGGGAAAAAATCTTAAGAACCAGTGAACTTAATTCTTTTCCCTTTTCCTATTTAAATAACACTTGTATATGAAACCCGTACACATTTTTGACACATCCACTATCACAATATCCTGAAAATTCGTGATAATATTAATTTGTCGGATACGCCAAATTTCGACATAGAACGACAATAATATCTCCCTTATTGAATCCCTGTCCCCCAGGGATTTCTCCTTTTATTCATTACTTTTTTCTTCACTAAATTTTCATTCTTAACAAAATTCAATCACTCCATTGAATAGACAGCCACAGTATCCTATTTTGATAAAAACTAAAAACAAACAGACATACTTAACACTAATAGTAGATTTTTTAACTTCAAATTTACTTTTTCTCTCTTATCTTTTTGTAAACATTAAAAATGAGCTCTATTTACATAGAGCTCATTCGTAATTTTATAGTTTGCTAGACTGTAACCCCTGAATAAACGGAACTACTTCAGGATTTACAAGTGACGATAAATCTCCTAACTCTTTTCCTAAGTAAGCTGCTTTAATAACACGTCGCATTACTTTAGAATTTCGTGTTTTTGGTAAATCTTCTACAACGTGGATGTCTTTTGGACATAAAGCTTTACCAATATGAGAGTTTACTAAACTCATTAATTCTTTCTTTAACTCGCCAGAGAATATTACACCGTCTCGTAATACAACAAAACAATGACAAACTTCACCTTTTACATCATCCGGTACACCAACTGCCGCTGCTTCTATTACATCATTATGTTTCACAAGAATAGATTCATATTCAGCAGGCCCAATACGTTTTCCAGCAATGTTTAACGTATCATCTGAACGTCCTGTAATGATATATTGCTCACCGTCATAAATGACCCAGTCACCATGAACCCATTTATTTTCAAAACGTGACCAGTATGTGTTCACATAACGCTCATCATCTTCCCAGAAACTTTTCGTCATACCAACCCACGGTTTTTCTAAACATAACTCTCCGACTTCATCACGAATCGGTTTACCTTGATTATCAAGTACAACTGCTGCCATTCCTGGTAAAGATGCGTTAAAACTAATCGGTGCAATTGGCTTTATAAGAACATTACCGAAAATCCCACCAGAAATTTCAGTTCCACCTGAGTAGTTACAGATCGGGACCTTTCCTTTTCCAACTGTTTCAAACAGCCACATCCACGGATCTGGATTCCAAGGTTCTCCTGTTGATGCGAATACTTCTAAACTCTTTAAAGAATGTTTATTTACATACTCATCACCTTTTGCCATTAATGCACGGATTAACGTTGGCGAAATACCGAGATGAGTAATTTCATATTTATCAACTGTCTCCCATAAGCGATCTGCTTCTGGAAAGTCTGGAACACCTTCGTACATAACCATCGTTGCGCCATTAATTAAAGAGCCGAATAGTAAAAATGGTCCCATCATCCAGCCCATATCAGTTACCCACAATACGCGGTCGCCTTGTTTTATATTCATTCCAAACCCTGCATCAAATGCAGATTTTAGCGGAAAACCAGCATGTGTGTGTACTGTCCCCTTCGGCTTACCAGTCGTTCCAGATGTATATATAAGCATTAATGGATCATCACTGTTCATTTCTTCAGCATGTATAAATGGTTTTTCTTTTTCTAACGTACTCCATGAAAAATCATAATTATGCGGTGTAAAATCATTTCCTGCATGACGAACAATTACCACCTTTTCAACAGTTGGACAATGTTCACAAGCTTTATCTACTTCATCTTTTAATGAAACAATTTTCCCACGGCGTGAAAAGCCATCTGCGGTAATAACCATTTTTGAACCAGCTGCTTGTACACGTGTCATTACTGCATCAGCAGCAAAACCTGAGAATATTGGTGAAATAATCGCTCCAATTTTCATTACCGCTAACATAGCAACAACTGTTTCAGGAATCATTGGCATGTAAATTGTTACACGATCACCTTTTTCAATACCAGCATGTTTCAAACCGTTGGCAACACGGCTTACCCAGCTGTCAAGCTCTTCATATGTAAATGATTTCGAAGTTCCGTTTTCCCCTTCATACATAAGTGCTGCTTGTGTTTTCGTTTTATCGTCTGCAAGCCAGCGAGATAAAGCAGACTCTACTACGTTACAAGTTCCCTCAGTATACCACTGTGCAAACGGTGTACCATTTTCTAAATCTAACACTTCTGTATATGGTTTCATCCACTGATAGCCAACTGCTCTCTCAGCTTCTCCCCAAAACCAAGCTGTTTCTTCAATTGACTTATTATAAAAAGATTCGTAATCTTCATAGCCTAATGATTTCATCCAACCAAATAAACGCGTTTTTTCTTTATATTCTTCTGTTGGAAACCAAACTGCTTGTTTCATGTTTTCCCCTCCTTGACTTTTTGAGCAAGAAAGCCCTAAATAGGGCTTTTAAACTGGATATACAGGATGTTTACGATCCGTGAATACTTGATATTTACTCATATACATTTCGAATCGTCCTTTTAACTCTTCACGTAAATTGTTTGGATGAACAATACCATCAATCACCATCTCAGATGCTAAACGGTAAATATCAATATCTTTCTTATACTCTTCTCGTTTTTCAGCAATAAAGCTTGCACGCTCTTCTTCTGGTAAAGCTGCAATCTTATTTGCATATACAGCATTGACCGCTGCTTCTGGACCCATTACTGCAATAGAAGCTGTTGGTAATGCTAAGCAGCAATCTGGTTCAAACGCTGGACCTGCCATTGCATATAAGCCAGCTCCATATGCTTTTCGAACGACGATAGAAATTTTTGGTACAGTTGCTTCACTCATTGCAGAGATCATTTTTGCACCGTGACGAATAATTCCGGCACGTTCTACTTTTGTACCAATCATAAATCCAGGTACATCTGCAAGGAATAATAATGGAATATGGTATGCATCGCATAAATTTATAAACTTCGCTGCTTTATCAGCTGAATCGTGGAATAATACGCCGCCCTTCATACGCGGCTGATTTGCAATAATGCCAATTGGCTTACCATCAATGCGTGCTAAACCTGTAATTAGTTCTTGCGCAAATAATTTTTTCACTTCAAAGAAAGAACCTTCATCAATAATTCTGTTAATGAGATCTTTCATATTGAAAGGAGCATTTTGGTTTTCTGGAATGATTTCTTCTAACGTTTTATCGAACTGTTTCGGTTCTTGAGGTGTAATCAAAGGAGTCTTTTCTAAATAGTTACTTGGAAAATAAGAAATATATTGTCTTGCTTGCGTAATTGCATCTTCTTCTGTTTTACATAAAACATCTCCGCATCCTGATACTGAGCAATGCATACGTGCTCCGCCCATTTCTTCTAAAGTTACCTTCTCACCGATAACCATTTCAGCCATACGCGGAGACCCTAAATACATAGAAGCATTTCCTTCAACCATCATAACAACGTCACAAAATGCTGGAATATACGCACCACCAGCCGCTGAGGGTCCAAATAATAAACAAATTTGTGGCACTTTACCAGATAATTTCACTTGGTTATAAAAGATTCTTCCTGCACCGCGGCGTCCAGGGAACATTTCAACTTGATCTGTAATACGCGCTCCAGCAGAATCAACTAAATAAAATAACGGTACACGTAATTTTTCTGCTGTTTCTTGAATACGTAGAATTTTTTCAACTGTACGTGCTCCCCATGATCCAGCTTTTACAGTCGAATCATTTGCCATTACGCACGCAGTACGACCATGTATTTTACCAGTCGCAGTTACAACACCATCAGCTGGTAATCCAGTTTGTTCACAATTTGCAAATAATGCATCTTCCACATATTCACCATTATCGAATAAAAGAGCCAAACGATCTCGAACAAAAAGTTTCCCTTTTGCTTTGTTTTGTTCATGATATTTCGGTGCCCCGCCTTGCTTAATTGTTTCAACTCGTTCTTCAAATGAATTAGATTGTTGTTTTTGATCTAACATATTTACTCCCCCTTATACATTGGTTTGCGTTTTTCCTTGAATGCCTGTAATCCTTCTAATCTATCTTTCGTATGGATTACGCCCTCATACGCCTGTTTTTCCATTTGTAAGCCGGTATGTAAATCTACTTGAATACCATTTGAAATTGCTTCTTTTGCTAATCGAACGGCAATTGGACCATTATTAGCAATTCGATCTGCAATTTCAATTGCTTTCTCTTCTAGTAAATCAGCTGGTACTACGAATTCTACTAAACCATATTCTTTCGCTTCTTGCGCCGAAATACGTCTTCCTGTATAAATTAATTCTTTCGCTCTACCAACTCCAATTAATCTAGGTAATCGCTGCGTACCACCCGCTCCAGGTATTATTGCAAGGGAAGTTTCAGTGAGACCTAGACTTGCAGTGTCAGAAGCAATTCTAAAATCACAAGCTAAGCTTAATTCAGTACCTCCACCAAGTGCAATTCCATTTATTGCAGCAATAACTGGTTGTGGTAATTGTTCAACCATCTCCATAGTAGAACGAATCATACCCACAGCATGGCGAACTTGTTCTTCATTCATGTTGGCACGCTCTTTTAAATCAGCACCAGCGCAAAACGCTTTTTCGCCAGCCCCTGTTAAAATAACAACGCGCGTATTTGATTCTTCGTTTATTTGAGTTAATATAGTTTGTAATTCTTCTAATAATGCCAAAGATAATGAGTTGGCTTGTCTTTCACGATTTAACGAAATCTTTACAACATGCGGTGTAACATAGTCAACGGAAATGTTTTGTAATTGTAGCATCTTCTCACCTACTTATCGTTTTATGTTGAAGCGCTCTATACACATGACTCGGTAATTGGATATTTAACTTACTTTGAATAAAATGACTAGCTCTCAATAACTTTTCTTCGTCTATATTTGTTTGGACACCTAACTTATGGAGCATATGTACTAAGTCATCAGTAGCAACATTACCCGATGCTCCTGGTGCATAAGGACACCCTCCAAGTCCACCACAAGAACTATCAAACGTTGTAATACCATGTTCTAAAGACTTAACTACATTTGCCAGTGCCATTCCATACGTATTATGAAAATGCATTGCAAACTGCGAAGCATCATACTTCTTTAATAAATGCTCTAATACTTGCTCTACTTGTAATGGATTTGCTACACCGATCGTGTCACCAAGAGAGATTTCATAAATGCCGTATGAGAATAGTTGATTACATATTTCGTCAACTGCTGTGGCACTTATATCCCCTTCATAAGGACATCCAAATACAGTAGAAACATAGCCTCTTACCTTTTTCCCTTCGAATGTTGCCTGTTTTGTTATATCTTCAATTACACCTAATGCTTCTTTAATTGGTTTATTAATGTTACTTTTATTATGAGATTCACTTGCTGATAAAAAAACATTCACCTCATCTACATTTTGCAAAAAAGCTCGTTCCAAACCATTTTGATTTGGAACAAGCGCTGCATATGTAACATTTGGATCCCTTTTTAGCTCAGAAAATACATCACTTGCATCTGCTAATGCAGGAACCCATTTAGGGTGAACGAATGAGGAAACTTCAACGTACGACAATCCCGCTTCTGTAAGTAGTTGAATCCATTTTACTTTATCTTTTGTGCCAACAATCTTTTTTTCATTCTGTAAGCCATCACGTGGCCCGACTTCTTTAATGACAGCAAAATTAGGTAGTTTCAATTCGCTTCCCCCTATATCTCCCTATTCAATTTCTAGTAATACATCTCCTTCATTTACAAAATCGCCTTCTTGTACGTTAATTTTCATAACAGTTCCGGCTTCTTCTGAAACGATTGGAATTTCCATTTTCATAGATTCCAAAATGACGACATCCTGCTCTTCCTCTACTGTGTCTCCTACTCCTACAACAATCTTCCAAACATTTCCTGCCATCGATGCATATACTTTCGTCATCATTTTTTCCCCCTTAATATTCATAAATCTTATTTTTTAACAAGTTGTTTCGTTACAAAACCCGTTGTATAAATACCACTTTTGAACACATCATCTTCCAATACTTGTAGTAGCATTGGTGTATTCGTTTTAATACCTTCTACTTTTAACTCTTGCAGCGCATCCTGTAATTTTGAAATCGCTTCTTCACGAGTTTCGCCATGAGCGATTACTTTCGCAATCATTGGATCATAGAAAGGTGTAATCGTTACTTGATTCTCCAAAAAGTGATCAATACGTACATTTGTCGGTAACGTTAGATCTGTAATTTTCCCAGGTGATGGGAAGAATGTTTTCGGATCTTCTGCATAAATACGAGCCTCGATGGCATGACCACTACGTTTTACATCATCTTGTGTAAATGATAGCTTCTCACCATATGCGATAAGTAGTTGTTGTTCAACTAGATCTAACCCAGTAATTTCTTCTGTAACTGGATGTTCTACTTGTAATCTCGTATTCATCTCTAAGAAATAAAAGTTCTTTTGATCATCTACAAGAAACTCCACTGTGCCAGCATTTGTATAACCAAGAGCTTTAGCAGCTTGTACAGCAACTTCTCCCATAGCCTTTCGTGTACCTTCATCTAAAAATGGTGAAGGCGCTTCTTCAATTACTTTTTGATTTCGGCGCTGCACTGAACATTCACGTTCCCATAAATACACTGTATTACCATGTGTATCTGCTAAAAGCTGAATTTCAATATGGTGTGCATCTGCTATATAGCGCTCTAAATACATTTCTCCGTTACCAAAGAAATTTTGCGCTCTTGTTTTATTACTTTCAAATGCTTTGGTGAGCGTTTGCTCAGTTTCCATCAACTGCATTCCAATGCCTCCGCCGCCCGCGGATGCCTTAAGCATTAATGGATAACCAATTTGTTTTGCAATTTCAATTGCTTCTTCAGCAGTTTCAATATTTGTAGTAATGCCTGGAACTACTGGCACATCTGCTGCTTGCATCGCTATACGTGACTCAATTTTACTTCCCATCTTAGTAATGATTTCTTCTGAAGGACCGATAAATACGATTCCTTCTTCTTTACAGCGAATCGGAAAAGATGGATTCTCTGATAATAATCCGTACCCCGGATGGATTGCTTCAGCATTTGTCTTCTTAGCTATTTCAATAATTTTTTCAAGGTTTAAATAGCTTTCTTGGACACGTGGACCGCCTACTAAGTAAGCTTCATTTGCCAATTTTACATGAAGGGCATTTTCATCAGCCTCAGAATAAATAGCAACGGTACGAATGCCAAGTTTTTGACAAGTTTTCATAATGCGAACTGCGATTTCCCCGCGATTAGCAATTAATATTTTTTGAAACATAGTGACTCCTCCTTTTTATCTACATCCTAAATGTCTTGCAATTACGAGACGTTGAATTTCAGAAGTTCCTTCACCAATTTCTAAAAGTTTTGCATCACGAATATATCGTTCAACTTCATATTCACGCATATAGCCATATCCACCATGAATTTGTACTGCATGATTCGCAATACGACTCGCTGCTTCAGATGCAAACAATTTTGCCATAGCCGCTTCTTTACCGAAAGGTTTATCGTTATCTTTTAACCAAGCTGCTTTATGTACTAAATTACGAGCTAATTCCACTTCAGTCGCCATATCAGCTAATTTAAATTGAATCGCTTGGAAATTAGAAATCGTTTTTCCAAATTGTTGACGTTCTTTCGCATATTGCAATGCACGTTCAAATGCAGATTGTGCAATACCTACTGCTAATGCTGCGATTGAAATACGTCCTCCATCAAGTGTATATAAGAATTGTTTAAATCCTTTATTTACATCACCAAGTATATTTTCTTTCGGTACACGCACACCATCAAGTACGATTTCACAAGTATTAGAAGCACGAACACCCATCTTATCGTAAGGGCTTGAAATCGTTAATCCTTCACTAGTAGTCGGTACGATAAATGCAGAAATACGTTTTCTACCATTGTCTTCAACACCGTTGATAGCGGTTACAATAATTGTATTTGCATACTCTGCATTTGTGATCCAACACTTTTCGCCACTAATAACATATTCATCGCCATCTAATATTGCTTTCGTTTGTGTGCCCCCTGCATCAGATCCAGCATTTGGCTCTGTTAATCCGAAAGCACCTAATGTTTTCCCTGACGCCATTGGAACTAAATATTTTTGTTTTTGTTCTTCTGTACCGAAATAATAAATTGGAGAAGCACCTAATGAAATTGTTGCAGCATAGCTTAAACCAGTACCACCACAAGCACGACCAATTTCTTCAACTGCTAACGCGTACGATACTGTATCGCCACCTGAACCTCCATACTCTTCTGGGAATGGGATGCCTAATAATCCTAGTTCGCCCATTTTTTGAAATGTTTCATATGGAAACTCTGCAGTTTTGTCATAATACACAGCTTTCGGTGCGATTTCCTTTTCAGCAAAGTCACGTACCATTTCTTTAATCATTTGTTTTTCGCGAGTTAGAGTAAATTCCATTCCACTACACACCCCTTATCGAATATTGAGTTTCGACAGCGTACGAGTTTCTACTACAAACATTACTTCTTAAAAGACACGAATATTAGTTAGACAATTGCTACAATTCTGTCATAACTTAATTTTAAAACAGATTCTGTACCAATGCACAAAAAAATTCCTACATTGTTCTACAACAACATAGGGTACTTTGTGTCGAAATATGTATTATTTTGTTTTATAATCTCTATCTTTTTCCGAATCTGAAATTATCACTATCGTTTCTGGGGATGGTTCGAAATATGTTTTTAATAATACTTTTCATCAAATCAAATTGCCCACGATTTTAAAATAGTAATCAAACCGCTAAGTGTTTTTCTCTTCCCTGCATATTTATGAAATACCTCAGCCAATGCTCATGCTATTTTTAAACTGTGTTTTATAATACCTGAAAATATGCCCACATACACTTCAATTTGATAAATAGAGCGGCGTATGCATTAATAACTAATAAAAGATCTTCTCGCGATTTCCAAATACTACCTTTCACGTTGGTAACATTACATCCTAATTTTTTATCCTTCACCTGGCTATATGCCCTAAATAAAAATCTTTAATCAAGTTATAAATTTAAATGGCATTCATATTTCAATTAATTTGTAACGTTTTAAAATGTGCGATTGTTAAAGAACTTTTAAAGAAATGTTCCCTAATAATAAAATTCGACAATCCACTTTCTAAATCACCTAATTTTAACGTTTAATTTAATCGATTTTTTTCGATTTCATTTCACGTCGTGTAAAAGTACCTTTATCCATTCGACTATTATCTTAAAATCAATCCAATTAAATTCATAAACTATGCGTATACTTACTCCTGCTTTTCTGCTAGCAAACTATCAATGATTTCGTTTTGGAAGTCCATAAAGTCCACTACTTTTCACGTCACTCCAAAGCGTTGTCCGATTCACATCGAGTTCTTACGTTAATTCATCCTGTGGCCTATTGTTGTTTTTTTGTCTTAGCTCGTTTAACTTAGCCAATATTATGTTACGCTTCTCTTCTGAAATAAAAAAAAGCAATCGATTTTATATCGATTGCTTTGAATTTCGTGTATCTTTTGTAGTTCTTATACATATTATAATGTCTTATTAAAAGTCTGTATTAAACAACTAGATTCACCACTACTCCAGCGTGATCAGATGGATAAAGAGTCGTTATCGTTATATCAGCGTTTGAATTCAGATTTTCTAGCAGAATTAACGATAGGTATTTAGCAGGTCTCAACAGCAATTCGTTCCTTTATGCAACTTGAACAACCGGCGAATTTCGCATAATTTATTTCATTACCTCCGTGGCGTTAGTCCATACAATATAAATTGAATCGTATTTTCAATTTCCACTTCATCGTCCCATTTCTCTTCAGGCAATAATAAGAACCTCGTTAAGAGTAATCCTAATACAGCTGATAACGTAAGTCGTAATACAGAAGATGGTGGTATTTCAATAATTGTCCCTTCTTCTTGAAACTTTGCAATCAACTTTTTAAAATGTACAAGCAGTTCTGTTTCTATTAATTGTTGTATTTCACTTTTTAGTTCAGGCTGAAATGGTACTTCTTGAATTAATATTTTTATCATTGGAAAGTGCTTTTTAGCAAATTCAAATCTATTTTGAATTATTACTCTTAAAAGCACTTCATACGATTCATAATCTGTTTTAAATATTTCTTTTGCAAAGGCTTGTACGAAAAATGGTGCAGCAAACTTTGTTAAGGTCGGCATCACGACTGCAAACAATAAATCTTTTTTCGTTTTATAGTAGCGGAAGATTGTTCCTTCCGCTACACCAGCTCTTTTTGCAATCTCACTTGTTGAAGTTGAGGCGTACCCTTTTTCTCCAAACATATCAACAGCTGCCTCTAATATACGCATTTGACGTTCATTACGTTTATCAGTATTCGTTGCGGCAACTAATTCTTCCAGCCAATCCTTCTTCATTTATAAAGCTCCTTTTTATCGTCATTATATTTTGCGATGTTTCTTTAAAGCAAATATATTTCCTACTGCAAATAATAGTGAAAAAAGAAATAAAACAGTAAGATCTACAGCAATTTCTGCAAACCCTTGATTCCGAATCATTACTTGTCTCATTGCGTCAGCACCATATGTGAGTGGAAATAATTTACCTAACATTTGTAACCATGTATTCATGGATTCCATTGGAAACAACCCAGAAAAGAAAACTTGTGGCACGATAACAAGCGGTATAAACTGAATCATTTGAAATTCATTATTTGCGTATGCCGATAAAAATGTGCCTAATGTTAGTGCAGTTAAAGAAAGCATACATGTTATAAGTAGCGTTAGCCATATTGAGCCAACTACATATAAATCTAAAATATAAACTGAAAAACTTACAATTATAATAGATTGTATAAATGCAAAGATTCCAAAACCAATAATATATCCTACAACTATTTCCCATCTTCTCACTGGTGTGGACAATAATCTCTCTAATGTACCACTTAAACGTTCTCTTACGAAAGAAACTCCGGATAATATAAATACAAAGAAAAATGTAAAGAAACCAATTAATACGGGACCAAGCCCATCAAACATCGTAATGTCTTTAGAGCCATGTAAATAATTCACTTCAGGCTTCATCATTGATACATCACTCTTCTCTGTACTCTTTTGCAATACTTGAAGTACCGCACGATTTTTTGATGAATCACTGCCTTCTAATAGAAGATTCATTTTTCCATTCTCTAAATGAATTACTGCATCTACCTTTTGCTTTTCTAACTCCGAAACTGCTCTGTCTTTACTATATTCATAAATTGATGCTTCTTGATTTTTCATTGCTTTTACTATAGGAGCAGGCACATCGACTACAGCAATATGCGGTATATAGTCTTTTTGTGTAAATACTAGCGACAATAACCAAAGTAATAATATTGGTGCCCCAAACATCATTGCTAAAGAACGCTTATCTCGAAAAAATTGACGAATGATACGGATGACTACACCATTAACTCTCATGATTCAATCACTCCTTCTAACATAAAGACATCTTCAATTCGTCCAGAAGATGTTTGTTTTTTCAATTCCTCCGGTGTGCCAATCGCAACTAAATTCCCTTCTCTAATTAAGCCTAGACGTTCGCAAAACTCAGCTTCATCCATAATGTGCGTTGTTACAATAATAGTTGTTCCTTTCTTTTTAAGGTCATAAAACTTCTCCCAAATCGATTTTCGAAGTAGAGGATCTATCCCAACTGTTGGCTCATCTAAAATTAATATTTCTGGTTCATGAAGGAGTGCTATCGCCAATGATAAACGTTTTTTCATTCCACCTGAAAAATGCTGTACTTGCTTTTTCATATACTCTGATAATTGCACAAATTCAAAAACTTCTACGATTCTCTCTTTCTTACGCTTACCTTTTAACCCATACATCGTTGCAATAAAATCTGCATTTTCATATGCCGATAGTTCTTCGTATAATGCATCAGCCTGAGCCATATAACCAATTCTTTTCATTTCATTTAGATTAGGCATGTTTGTATTAAAAACAATTACATCGCCTGTAGTTGACTCATTAATACCTGCAATCATTTTAATGAGTGTTGTTTTCCCTGATCCGGAAGGTCCAACCAAGCCAAAAATTTCTGCTTTTTCTACTTGCAGCGAAAGGTTATGCAAAACTTCTTTTTTCCCAAAACTTTTTGATACATCTCGTAAAATAATTGAAGGTTGCTGCACTAAAAATCCCCCTTTTCTTTAAAATGAGTGAGTACTCACTTTTATTTTACTCTCGAGTTATTATATGTCAAACTTTTCAAAAAATATTTTTTCTGTTATTTACTAAAGCAATGAAACAGAGTCGACATTAGAATATCTTTTCTTAAAGTCGACTCTGTTTCATTGTAAATTATTCGATTTTTGTTATGTTTTTAAATTTAAATACCTTCTAATTCTAGCAACATCTAATGAATATTCGATAACTATTTGCTGTATTGGTAATATAACCGTTTCCGGATATAAATGTGCATATTGTAACGTTTCTGCATACTTTTCCAACCGTTTTTCTAAATACTTTACAATTTGCTCAGGATGACTTACTAATAAAGACGTACTATAATAATGAATTTGCTCCTCGATCGCCGTATATTCTTCAATTTCAAATTCTTTATGCATTTGTACACCCCTTTATATTTTTAATATCGTTTAATAATAACTATTTTAACTCGACTAATTTTTAAGTTTTTTGATTATTTACACTATAACAAATTCAATAGGTCAAATTTTGTTACTTTATGTAACGTTGAAAAATTTTAACAAAATTGTAATGGAAACTTGTACTGAAGAAAAACTCCCTTTAAATTATTCCCCTGAACAAAAAAGCCGTACAGATTAATTTAACTGCACGACTACGATCTCAGGTCTATTAAAAACTCTTTGCGGAATGATACTATTGCCTAATCCTCTACTAACTATCATAAACGTATTTTGTTTTTCATATAAACCCGCTGTATATTTGGGCAGTATTCCTTGATTAGGAGCAACTAATCCCCCGATAAAAGGTAACCGAACTTGTCCCCCATGTGCATGACCCGATAAAACTAAATCTACTTTTTTGCTCTCAATTATTGAATTTATAATATAGCACATCAAACTTAGTTATTCTTGATCCAAATCAGTTTAAATTAGTGAATAAAATTCAATCATATAATAATAATAAATACAACTAATCGTTATATATTAAAGAGGTGTCAATTTTGTCCTTAAATGAAGAGACCTTAGAAACTAAGACAGATATAACCATTGAAAAAATCCAAACAAGTAACTTAAATGAACTTAAAAACACATTAGATAACATCTTTGATATTAGTGCAGATTTGATTGAACATCCTTTGCAATTAAAAACAAACACGAATATTTTACTATATTATTTTGAAGGCCTTACAGATGGTGTTGCATTAAAAGGAAATGTTGTTACACCATTATTACAAGCAGTGAATGAAGACAGTCAAATATTTAATTCTAATATTATTGCTACTCATACCAAAATAGTATATACGTGGAATGAAATTAAAGAAGGATTACTTGAGGGACAATGTGTACTGTTTATGGAAGGAGAAAAGAGGTCCCTTCTAATAAATACAAAAGGTTGGGCAGAGAGAGCGATTCAAGAACCCATTTCAGAAGTTACTATTAAAGGCTCACATGATGGGTTTATTGAGAATGCCACAAAAAACATAGGCTTAATTCGTCGATATATTCCTTCTACTGAATTGAAAATTAAAAAATTGACAATTGGAGAACGCGCCACTTCTTTAGTCTATTTAATTTACTTAGGGGATGTAGCAAACGAAGATGTGGTCCAAGAAATAGAAACTAGAATCTGTAAAATTAAAACGGATGCGGTATTGAGCATTGGAGAACTATCTAATTTTACAAAGGATCAAAATTGGACTCCTTTTCCACAGGCTTATTTAAGTGAACGCCCAGATGCCATTTCTAATCATATACTTGATGGAAAAGTAGCAGTGTTAATTGATAGATCTCCTGGTGCGATGATTGTCCCAATGAATTTAATTGGATTTTTTCAGACTCCAGATGATTATAATATACATTGGCTCATTGCATCATTTTTTCGCTTATTACGATTTGCAGGATTTATTATAGCTATTTTTTTACCCGCAATTTATATTGCTATAGTCTCTTTTCACTTTGAAATCATTCCTTTAGATCTATACACTTCTATTGCAACGTCAAGAGTTAAAGTCCCTTTCTCTCCTTTATTGGAAGCTTTTATAATGGAAATCACACTAGAAATGCTACGTGAAGCTGGTATTCGCTTACCACAACCAATTGGACAAACAATTGGAATTGTTGGAGGGATTGTAATTGGGCAGGCGGCTGTTCAAGCTGGTCTTGTGAGTAACGTTATGGTTATTATCGTATCTATTACCGCCATTGCATCATTTATTGTTTCTAATTATGATTTATCAAGTTGTATTCGGCTTATTCGTTTTCCAATGATGTTATTGGCCTATTTTTATGGGATTGTAGGTATTGTTAGTGGATTAATGCTCTTATTTGCTCATTTTGTTTCACTAACTTCCTATGGTTCACCATATGGATTGCCAATTGCACCATTTCGTCTCCAAGAGTTAAAAGATTCTTTTGTAAGATTTCCTATTTCTATGATCACCACCCGCTCGAGTACAGGACAGCCGAAACAAAGAAAGAAAAAAGAAGGTGGTTCGCATGGGAAATCTTAAATTCCAAAGCATAACCCTATTCGAATATATTGTTTTCATTCATTCACTGCAACTTGCATCAGGTATGTTAATTATGCCAAGCCCTCTTGCCACTACCGCTGGTACAGACGGCTGGATTTCTATCATTCTGGGATGGATAATTACTTCTATAATTGGCGTAATTATTATATTAATGTTACAAAAAAATCCTAACAAAAATTTCTCTCAGATCTTAAATACATACTTTGGTAAATGGCTAGGGACAATTTTTCTTCTTTTATATGCCTTTTATCTATTTTTTGCTGGTTTTAATACTTTATTAAAGGCAACTGATATTGTAAAAGTGTGGATATTCCCTTCCACTCCTGCTTATCAAATCGCCATATTATTACTATTGCCTTTTATCATTTTAGCCCTGAGTGGGTTAAGGGCTCTTACTAGTTATTCTATGCTTGTTTTCTTCTTCACTACTTGGATGCCACTATTTCTTCTTTTTTCATTAAAAAGTAACTACAATCCTTTACATCTACTACCTATTTTTAAAGATGGCATATACCCTATTGTAAAGGCAACAAAAGAAACCATTACTCCTTATGCAGGCTTAGAAATTGCATATTTTATTTATCCGTTCTTACAAAAAAAACAAAAAGCCATAAAAGGAATACTAATAGCGAATACTGGAACCATGTTTTTCTATATATATGTGACTATTCTTTCTTATATATACTTTAGTCCGGAGGGGATAAAAGACGTAATTTGGCCAGTATTTCATCTGTTAAAAGGGGTTCGTTTTTCTTTCGTAGAACGATTAGAAATTATATATATCGCTTACTATTTGATTGTATTTTCCACTACAATATATCCGTATTTATTTTTCAGTTTCGAATCTGTAACCATTTTATTTCAAAAAACCGTTCGCAATTGGGTGCTAGTTGGTTTTATGCTATTAATAGTCAGCTTATTCGTTTTTCTAAATCCCGATGTAGATCAATATTTATTTATATATTCTCTTATGGATATCTTAAATATCATTTTCTTTATTCTATTACCAATCTTTTTTTTCGCTTACAGCATTCTTTTTACTTGGTTTACTAGGAGGAAACAGCTTTGATTCGAAAATGGATATGGATTGTAATCTGTTGTGTATGTTTAATTGGTTGTAGTCAGAGAATTCCTCTTGAGAAGGTTTCATTAATCCTTTTAATTGCCTTGGATAGAAACTCTAATGGAGACGTAAAGGTGGGCACAAGCATACCACTCTTTCATCATAGACAGCAAAAAAGTACTATAGAGAACTGGACTCAGGCATCAACTGTATATAATGGATTCAGTAAGATAGATACGAAGTTAACGGGCTATATGACAGCCTCCAAAGCTGAAATCATTTTAATTGGGAAAAAATTGGCCCAAGAAGCAAATTGGATGCAGGAGCTTGATTCTTCTTACCGTGATCCTTACGCTACCATTAATGCTAAAGTAGTACTTGTTGATGGACCTGTAGAAGAAATCTTCACAATTAATAAGCCCGATAAACCATCACTACCATCTTATATAAGTAGTGTAATCGAATCCTCCATTCAAAATAATCAATCCGTTTCTTCCACTATTCAACAATTAATGAGAGAACAAAATGAAGAAGGAATGACACAAGCTGTTCCAGTTATCAAAAAAACAAAAAATGAAATTGACACGATAGGAATTGCACTTTTAGATCGACAAGGAAAATTTTTAACTCATATCCCTAAAAAAGATGTTAAATTCTTCAATCTTATAAATAAGCCCAAAAATAAAGGCCGGATGATACTACACCTTGTGCTTCCTCCTAAAAAATCCAACAAAAAACCAAACACTTCTATCTTGGTACAGAATGCGACAAGGAAGGTAGATGTTAATTTTCAAAACGGAAAGTTTGTATTTAATCTCGATATAAATGCAAATGTAGCTTTAATAGAAAAAACCAATGCGAATTTAATTAAGGGACATTATGATAATAAAAAAAACATAAATAATTTAAAGAGTGCTATTCAAAAAGAAATTAATAAGAAGTTACAAGATATTTTGGATGAAATACAGCAGAATAAAATTGATCCAATCGGATTATCCCTATATGCTAGAGCTTTTCAATATAAAGAGTGGAAAAAACTAAAAGGAAATTGGTTGCAAGCGTTAGCAGAGGCTAAAATAAATGTAAAGACACACGTCAAAATAAAAGATACTGGGACCATTAGAAATTAGACTAGCCTATTCTTGTATTTGATGGCATTTCTCAGTAAAATTTTCCCTCCTCAATAATTATTATGTAAAAGATGCTAACTCAAAGAAAAATTTTCAAGTTAAATACAAAGCAATAGATTTTTCTTTTTTATCTAACAGTTCTTTTAAAATGACAACAATTTAACTGCAGTAATCCAGTATAAGTTTCTAATTTAAGAAAACGGAGAACTTATAATTCTGGTGCAGTAGACGTGCCAAATTTCATTCCAATAGCAACCCCAAGATAAAACATCAAAGCCGAAATTCCTAAGTTAAGGAATTTCGGCTTTTTGAGTTCGTAAGAATATCTTAGTTTTAGTTCTATGTACCTTGATAGAATAGGTACACATCAACATATTTCTGCATAACTTGATCGTTTAATTTGATTGAGCTACCAAGGGTTTTCGTCTATATCAATATATTAACATTTAAATTACAAATCAATTTTCTAGCACTATATTTGTTTTCTTAAAGATCTTTAATCTTGTTCTTAAATTTGTCAAACCTCTCATATAACTATACAAAAAATATATGCTATTATGGTTTTAAGAAACTATGTGTTCCCTTAACCCTGTATTTTACAGGGTCTTTGTTTATTTGATTTACTTTTATTACACCTCGGTCTTTTCAATTTATAAAGAATAAAAAATCATTTTATGACTGTATAAATGCCCTTGCAACAAAACCCGTATTCCCCTATTTTTTGAAGAAACAGGATCCATTTTTAATGTTTTTATCCCTTCGTTTAATGTAAACGCATCTGCTCTTAATGTTTTCCAACTATCTTTCGCTGCATTCAAGTTAGGTTTTAAGAATTTAAATTT
>NZ_JBALMG010000097.1:0-4578 GCF_036963225.1 Bacillus sp. JJ783
TTTAGTTATATCAACAATATGTTCAGTAATTCTAATCATTTGGAGTTCCCTTTCGTTTTATGAGAAATATACAATGGGATACGCATACTATTGGGTTAGCGGCATAATTGGTCTAGTATTCCTACTCTTTTTCATTCGAGACATGCGTGATATTCTTAACAAAGACTATACAACATCCTAATAGCATTGAAAGCAACTACAAAAATAAATACTATACCGAAATTGGATAGCGCACCATAATCACCAAGATTAAGTAGATTTTTCATATAAAATACTTCCCTTCTCTAAATTTGTCAATCGTTTTAATTTTCATAAAAAAATGATAAAATGTAAACATGTGTTTTCAGAATAATTAAAAACGCAGAAAGAAAACACTGTTTTTAGGAGGGGTTTTGATGACTTACACGTTAGCAACTAGAATGAAAGCATTCCAATCTTCTATATTTAGTGAATTAGGGGCCTATAAAAAAGAGAAAATTGCAGCAGGTCATAAAATGATCGATTTAAGTATCGGGAATCCCGATATGCCTCCTGCTGATTTCGTAAGAGAAGCAATGGTACATACAGCAAGTGCAAAAGAAAGTTACGGATATACGTTATCTGGTATTCAAGAATTTCACGAAGCTGTAACTGAATATTACAACAACACTCATAATGTTATATTAAATGCTGAAAAAGAAGTTTTATTATTAATGGGTTCACAAGACGGACTCGTTCATTTACCTATGGTTTTTGCAAATCCGGGAGATATAATACTAGTTCCTGATCCAGGATATACAGCTTATGAAACAGGAATTCAAATGGCCGGTGCAACATCTTACTACATGCCATTAAAGAAAGAAAATGATTTCTTACCTAACTTAGAAGTTATCCCTGAAGAAATTGCCGATAAAGCGAAGATGATGATTTTGAACTTCCCAGGGAATCCAGTTCCAGCAATGGCTCATGAAGATTTCTTTAAAGAGGTAATTGCATTCGCGAAAAAACATAATATTATCATTGTCCATGATTTTGCTTATGCTGAATTTTATTTTGATGGTCAAAAGCCAATTAGCTTCTTATCTGTACCTGGTGCAAAAGAAGTTGGCGTTGAAATTAATTCTTTATCTAAAAGTTATAGTTTAGCTGGTAGCCGTATTGGTTATATGATTGGTAATAAAGAAATTGTCGGCGCGCTTACGCAACTTAAGTCTAATACAGATTACGGTGTGTTTTTACCAATTCAAAAAGCTGCATCCGCTGCATTACGACACGGCGCTGCATTTTGCGAGAAAAACCGTGGAATTTACCAAGAACGTAGAGATACTTTAGTGGACGGATTCCGCAAATTCGGTTGGAATGTCGATAAACCCGCTGGAAGTATGTTCGTTTGGGCTGAAATTCCGAAAGGATGTACTTCTCTAGAGTTCGCTTATGCACTTATGGATCGTGCAAATGTCGTTGTCACACCAGGCCATGCTTTCGGTCCTCACGGCGAAGGCTTTGTACGTATTGCACTTGTTCAAGATAAAGTAGTATTACAAGAAGCAGTTGAAAACATTAAAAATAGCGGTATTTTCTCTATTGAAAAAGTAGCGGAATTAGTTAAAAATTAATAATAACTCCCCTGCTTAACTTTAGCAGGGGTATTATTATTCCTGGAGGTACGATATGAATATTAAAGATACTCTTCCCCATCGCTATCCATTTTTAATGATCGATAAAATTACAAACGTTAAAGAATCTCAATCAGCTACAGGATACAAACTGATCACAAATAATGAGTGGTTTATTAATAACAATCAAAACTATATGCCTCATATGCTAATTGTAGAAGCACTCGCTCAACTTAGTGCTTTTGTAAGTACAGGAGCATCTGAAGGACTTGGTTTCCTCTCCTCTTTAGATGGGGTGGAATTTCATGAAAATGCGTATCCCGGTGATAAACTTGACTTACATTATGAATTAACACGTAACAGACGAGGTTTTATTCTCGGGAAAGGAATTGCCTCTGTAAACGGTCAATCAATCGTTACCATTGAAAAACTATTAATATATCAAGCTGATTAAACAGATTACATAGTAAGGGGTAGGAAAATGCGGAATGTTGTTGGTATTGATGCTGGGGGAACATTAACAAAGATTGCTTACTTTAACCTAGAGGAAAAATTATGTTTTGAAAAATTTTATTCATATGAACAAGAAAGAATTAAAGAATGCCTTCATAATAATAATTCAATTACACAATTATGCATTACAGGTGGTAAAGCTAAACAGTTAGAACAACTACTTTCAGGTTCATATAAAATAGTAGAGTTAAACGAGTTTGAAGCTACTTTAGCAGGAGTCCGATACATACTAAAAGAAGAAAAACGTGCTATAAACAACTTTGTATTAACAAATATCGGTACAGGTACTTCTATTCACTACGTTCACGACAAGCAATACGTTCGTGCTGGTGGGACTGGAGTTGGCGGTGGTACTATTATGGGCCTTTCAAAACTATTAACAAATATAGATCATTTTGAAGATGTGATTCCGCTTACGAAAATTGGTTCAAGAAACAGTCTAGATATTACAGTTGGAGATATTTATGGAGGGATTCTCTCCCCTATTGATAATAACTTAACTGCTAGCAATTTCGGAAAAGCGATCATTACAGATTCAAATTATAGTAGTTCAGATATACTAACTACCGTTCAAGGACTTGTCGGTGAAGTCGTCACAGCATTAAGCCTTCAATTCGCCGAAGCGAAAAATATTGACCATATCATTTACATCGGTTCTACTCTATGTAATAACGTACATCTTCAAAATATTATAAGTAGCTATACAGAATATCAAAATAAAATACCAGTCTTTTTACAAGACGGCGGTTATAGTGGTGCGATTGGTGCTTTACTTCATGGTACGAAATAAAAAAGCTGACTTTTGTCAGCTTTTTTGCAATGGTACTTCAAATTCAATAATTGACTCTCCATTCTCACCAATTCGTTCCACACTAATTCTATTAATTACACAGTCCAACTTCTCATGAAAACTAGGAATCCCCTTCGCTATTTCAGCCACTAACTCTGCGCTACCTTTTCTCCCAACTGTTACATGTGGTATGTATGGAATATCCGTTCTCAAAAATTGTAGTAAAGGACCTGTATACAATCTATCGTGCAATTCTTCTATTTTCTCTTTCCCTATCACTTAGATTCCCGCACAGGATGTTCATCAAAAAATTGCTTTCGAAAATCTTTATTATTAACTAGCTTTTCTATTTTTTCTTGATTACCGTAAAAGAAGTTCATTACGATTCCCTTATTCCATATAAGATCATCCTTTGGCAAATCATTAAATTCTTTATAAAGTATGGGTAAAAGTTCTTCTCTTTTCAATGCAAAATTTTGATTTTTAACCTGAAACTCATACCCTTTCGCATTTGGTACTAAAATTGCAAGATAAATAGCATTAAAGAGAAAGTTCTTTTTCATCGTATCCCTTTCATCAAACCAATACGTCTCAATGATATCTTCTGTTAAATTACCACTCTTTTTCTCACCGTATTTCACCGCGATCTTCTCATTTTTCAAATTTATACTTTGAACTGTTTCACCACCAGGTAAGTTTTTAACAATCGCAAACACGTCGGAATTATTTCCAACGTATGTCCCCGTATATTTTTTAAAAACCCCAGGTTCAATATGTGATATTTCTTTTATTTGTTCCCCATTAGAACAAGCCGTAACAAATAAAAAAATTGTTAGCATAACACCTGCTATTCTATTCATATACTTTATTAGACACCCCCAAGTTCTATTTATTATCCAATCTATACAATGTATCCCTTAAAAACCCTTTAAAATATACGCATTTTAATCAAAATTAAAAATTTTCAATTTTTATGTTTACAATTATCCATTAATTGTATATACTTACTAACGTAAGAAAAATATTCTAAAAGGAGGTCGAAGAAAATGATGAAATTACAATTACATGCTTTAACTTTAGCGTTAACTGCACCTGTGTTTTTCGGACAATTAAATATGAATTCGACCACCCTAATGGAGAATTAAAAATCGTACTTTATTTCTTTTAATTCATAAATTCGCCACAGGAGGTCGTATACTTTCCTGTGGCTTTTTCACGCCCAGCCGTAGGAGAACGATATCTTCCTGTGGCTTTTTTGTGCGATTTTTTAGTCTCTTACATTATTTTTTAAAGGAAGGAGCAACATTCGATGACTATTAGCGTATTGTTTTTAAGTATTACGATTCAAAGAAATACACTTTCCAAAGCTGAAATTCTTCACAATGAGCAAATTGCAAAAGCTATGAATGATGTTAAGGAGCGCCAAGTGCTTTATTGTGATCACCTGTAATTCCTTTTCGAAAGGAGGAATTCGTCTATGACTTTTCATATTTTCTTTTTTACGACAGCACTGCAGAAAAAAACGTTATCTGAAGCTGAAATCTTTCGTAAACAACAATTAAAACAAACTATGGATAAAATAACGGACATTAAAAGTTCGTATTATACACAAATGTATTAAAAATATTTTTTAAAGGGGCACTATCCTAATGAAATTTAAAGCTTTCTTTTTAACGATTA
>NZ_JBALMG010000097.1:4627-4775 GCF_036963225.1 Bacillus sp. JJ783
CGATTACCATTCAAAAACGCAAACTTTCAAAAGATGAAATTTCACGTGAACAACAAATTAAAAATATTACGGATGATGTAAAAGAGCGCCAGTCCTCTTATTACAATCGTCTTTACTAAATAAATTATAAAGGGGCACTATCCTAATG
>NZ_JBALMG010000097.1:4865-22583 GCF_036963225.1 Bacillus sp. JJ783
ATTACCATTCAAAAACGTAAACTTTCAAAAGATGAAATTTCTCGCGAACAACAAATTAAAAACATTATGGACGGAGTAAAAGAGCGCCAGTCCTCTTATTACAATCGTCTTTACTAAATAAATTATAAAGGGGTAAAAATCCAATGAAATTCAAAGTATTATTTTTAACAATTACCATTCAAAAAAATAAACTGTCTGAGTTTGATATGCTTCATGGCCAACAAATTGAACAGGCAATGGACAACGTAAAAGAACGACAAAGTCATTATTGTAGTCACCTGTAATTCCTATTCGAAAGGAGGAATTCATGTATGAAGTTTCACCTTTTCTTTTTAACCATTACGATTCAAAAAGAAACTATATCTGCAAATGAAGCAAAACAAGAGGAACAGTATAAAAAGATTATAGATGAAATTCGTGATCGTAGAAGCAAGTACTACACTCACCTATAATTGTTTGAACTTATATTAGAAATGAAAGGAGTCGATTATGATGTTAATGACGCAGTGTAAAGAGATGATTTGGATAGTTCAGAGGGATTCCACATAGTTTATAAAGTTTATTTAACAAAAAATTATCGCCTGATTTGATGTGTAAAAAATATATAATAATAAGTATTTCATACACTCTAAAAAAATAAAAGATACACCAATTTAAGCGGTGTATCTTTCTCAACATATTCTATTTCCGTTTACTTCGTTTCGTCTTAAACAATCTCACTAAGTTCGAAACAACTGTTTTCGTTACCGCATAAACAGGCACTGCTAAAATCATTCCGATAATTCCCGCGAAATTACCTACCCCTAAAATAAGGATGATAATTGTTAACGGATGGATGTTTAATTTCGAACTCATAATACGTGGAGATATGATGTTACTTTCAAACTGCTGTACAATTGTTACAATAATAATTACGTACAGAGCTTGCATCGGAGATACGAACAGCCCTACAATTACAGCTGGTGCTGCTCCGATAAATGGACCTAAGTTCGGAATTATATTTGTAAATGCTGCGATAATCCCTAAAACGAAAGCATACGGTAAACCGATAATTAAATAACCAGTAAATGTAAAGGCACCTATAAATAAACAAACGAGCGCTTGCCCTTGAATATATGCAGATAATGTTTCGTTCGTTTCCTTTATGATACGAAGTCCTTCTTCACGGTAAGACTCTGGTAATACACTAACAGCTTTTCCTGGAAATGCATGTCCATCTTTAAACATATAAAATAAAATGAACGGTACTGTAAAAATAACTAACGCCACGTTCGTGATAATACCAAATAAAGCCGTTGCACTCGACGTAATTGTGTTTGGTATTTCCTTTAAGTATTCAATCGCATTTTTCTCTATTGTTTCAATGGAAACGTAGTTTTGTGTAGATAACCATTCAAATAACCTATGATGGGATAGATCTTGTATGTATACTTTCCCCTCTTTTATATAAGTCGGCATGTTTTTCACTAGATCCATTAGCTGTTGTGAGATGGTTGGAACAACTACTCCAATAGCAACTCCAGTTAATGTGATAATAAAAAGATACAGTAGTAAAATCGCTAAACCTCTAGGTACTTTTTTATTCTCCAAAAAGACTAACAATGGGTTAAATATGAAGTATAAAAATAACGCGATTAAAATTGGGAAAAATAATGTTGATATGAAGATACCAATCGGTTGAAATAGAAACGATATTTTTGTGCAAATAAATATAATTCCTACAACCATCAGCACTTCTAATGTCCAAAAGTGCACTTTCGATTTCAAAAAAACGTCCTCCTTTAAACTAGCACTTCTCTTCATTGTACCAAATTAAACTTAGATTTCACATAATATTTTCCTTTACAACATTCCAAAATCCCATTAAATACACTACAATGAGATTACAGACAAATTTGCAGGTAAAGGTGATAAATATGACACAATGCATCATTTGCAGAAAAGATACGAAAGAACTTAGTGAACAATATGTCATTCCAGAGATATTATGTGGATATTATTTCACAAACTCAATTTGTGATTCCTGTCATGAACATATGACAACAAATATTGACCGTCCTTTAATTAGACATAAATTAAGTCAATATAAGATTGAGCAAATGAAAAAACAAATCGACTCCCCTCTCTATACGAATGAACATGGTGAGGAGCTAGCAGCCGCTGAGACAGATGTAGTCGAAGTAAGTGATGAGATACTTTATTCTAATGCATTAATTATGAAACTATGTAAAAAGCACGATATTTCATTACATAATGAAATTTGGAAAGAAGAGCGCGTAACAAAAGTAGCTAGTTCTATTCAACGTGAATTGCTTTTAGATAACCGTAAATATAAGATGAGTGTATTAAAAATGGCTTATACTTTTGCTGTACAAACAATTGATGGCTACTTTGACGATCCAGATGCGATTGATATTTCTACCATTCTATTAAATGCCGATTTCATGGAATTAAAGGAAAAGAGTATCGTCCGTGACTTAAGCAAAAGCTCTTTATGGAATACATTAAATACAACGAGCGAAAACCATTACTTTATTTTACTTAGTGATAAAGATGGTCTGTTCTGCTTCATTCGCCTATTTGATATTTTTGATGTTGTTGTTCATTTATCAGAAAAGAGATACAATCTTTCATCACCAATTGTCGGCGTAAATAATGTAGACAAAAAAGGATTTTTTGTGGAAAGTTTAAAACAGTATATGGATGGGCTATTTAAAGAAACTACACGTTCTATTTAATCCACATAAGAACATACGGTCTCCTTTCTTCATGAAAAGACACTGTGTTATAATGAGTATGAAAAGAACAATACAATCACATAAAACAATTAAAAACTGTATATAAATAAAAAAGACTAGTGTGCGGCTACACACTAGTCCACGTAACTTAGCAGATTGGATTGTTCATTTATCCTATTTGTTTCGTACAAACACAACAACCCACATTCTATAGGCATAGGTGGGTTGTTATTTTTTGAGCTTGTCAATTAAGACGACAATAAACGTTAACAATGCAATGAGAAACAGTCCACCTTGCAGTAACAACGCAATTTCACTCACTTATTATCACCCCCCTCCTACTCGGAGAAGTGATAATTGAACAACCAACCTTACCATAAGTTACCTCTTAATTTTATCATATTTTTTAATTGTTTACGACGAAAACCCGCAAGCTATTAAGTTGCGAGTTTTTTATTTTTCACTATTTTTACTCCTATTTCAATTTCTCCATAACCGCATCATAAAATTTCCGTTCATCGTCTACATTTAAGTGAACACGACTTACTGTTTTAGAAAATCCATATAACAACTGCGCTTTAATTGGCTCTTTTAACGTTATTTCAAAAGTTGCAGGTTCCTTTATAAATTCCATAACAGTTGCGTCAAGAACCTCTTTCTCTTCTTCTTTCGTTAAAGATTCGCCTTTATAAAATGCAATGTTATCAATTTGTATAAATGGTATAACGATTTTCTTTCCTAATCCAATTTGAATAATCACTTTTTCTTCCGCAACGATAATTGGATTTTTACGCATCGCTTGTATTTCAGCTAAAAAATAAAACATCGCATATATGTTTAAGATGAGTAAAATCCAAGCTATTACTGGATTCCATTGATGAATTAAATAATGAAAACCGATACTTTCAATTAATGTTGCATGAATAATCATGATATAAACACCTATTGCACCGGTCTTTTTATGATATGAGTATGTGAATTCACTTTCTAATACTTTTTCACGCCACGATAAAAAAGCATAATAGAGTAATTTACACTCTGTTAGAATGATATTTACTGTCTTACTTCTCTTCATATTAGCATCAAATGCTGCATCAATCGCATAAGAAAATGAAGAATACTCACTTCTATATTCTTTATATCGTTTTATTATTTTAGGAAGTACTCTTATAATTTTATATATCAGAATCAGTTCAAAACATACGAACACAATTTCTCCAGCAACTATTACATACGAAACAAATGAAAAAGCTTGTAAATAATCACTAGGAATTATAAATCTTGCGAACACGTATCCAGCTATAACTACAGGAAACATATACGTTAACGAATATCTTTTCCTTATAATAAAGAAATATGTGATGATTGGAATTACAAACATAAAATCTAATAACGAACCAAGCACTACTTCTTTCGGGGCAGCTGGCACTATTGGAAGGGCATACAATAAATAGTTTGATAACATAATTAAAGATATGAGCCCAATCCAAATGCCTTTTCGCCTTCGTGAAATTGATGGATTCATTCCTTCTCTCCTCTATTCAAAAACCTCATTTAAATGATCTTTATAAAATGAAATGGCACGTTCAAATTCTTTTACTCCCTCTACTTTTACGACCATTTCAAGCAGTAATTTCATCGCGGATTCATGATCGTTTACGTTATATTTTGCTAATGATAAAAATACTTTCATCACGTCATTTTCCGGGAACTTCTTTATCCCTGCTTCTAATACAGTAATCGCTTTATCATATTCCCCTATACAACGATACGTACTGCCAAGACCGATATACGCTCCGCGAAGTGATTCACCATCAAGTCCGTTCGCAATCGCCTGTTCATAATACGGAACCGCCTCCATTTCAAGACCCATGACATCATGTATCCAAGCGCATTGATATAGTACTTCTGCATCTCTCGTAAAATTTGTTAATCCTATAAGTATCTCTCTAGACTGCGCATATTTCTTTTCATTTCTAAGTTTAATAGCTTGCTTTAATAAATGTTCCATACAATCCACTCCTCACAAAATGTTCATTATGCATATATCATGTATTACACATTTACGAGCAGCTAATGGCCTATTCCATTGATTTGATTCAATTTAATACTTAGTGAGGGATACGTTCCCCCACTAAGTTAATATTAACTCCATTATATACTATGCGACTGCAGCTCTTTCTAAAAGCTTAAATTTCCATCGCAGTAATACGATTACATAAATGCTCTAACATATTGACAATTTCTTTTGCAGTTTCATCTTTCCCATTACATAACTTCACATTACCATCTTGTCCAATGACGTGATGCACGGCGCCGCGAGAATATAAAGAATGCGGTGAGTTCGCTACCATCACACTCGCTTTTGCACCTTCCATTCTTTTGCTTGCTCTTTCAATAAGTTCTGCTTCATTTACATCACTTTCCAGTTTAAAGCCGACGAGTATCGTTTCTGGATCCCAGCTCTTTATTTGTTTTAATATTTTTGGCGCTTTTTGAAAATGAATAATTGGTGCGATATCACTTGAAATCTTTCCGTTCATATTAAGAACATTTCCATCTTGATCACAAATTTTTTCGACAACCCAATCTGAGCCAGCTGCAGCCATAATAACTGCATCTACTTTTTCATGTGTAATAATACTTTTCATCTTATCTTGTAAATCAATAATCCCCTCAAATGGGTGCAATTCTAATTGGTTATTTACATCCATTGGCTTCTCAGCAAAGTAGCCATGCAAATATATTACATTTGCTCCTTTTGTCATTAGCTCTTCTGCAATGATTCTTCCAATCGTACCTTTTGCTAAATTTGTATGTCCGCGTACTTGATCCCATTTTTCTAGGCAACCGCCGCTCGTAATTAATACTTTTTTCCCCTTCATAATAACCATCCCTTACTGATTTTTCGCACGAAACCACTCTGTTCCAAAGTCAACTGCATCACGTTGCCTCATAAAACGGCACGTCGCATTCCCTATCTTCCCACGCGTAACTGTTCCTTTACGCTCATATTCAACTCCGATTTCTACAAACGTGTCAGAATCGTAATCCATTTCAACGAATTCTTTCCATACTCTTACACCTTCTTCTATAATAGCTGCTCCTACCTTTATTAACTCACGTGCACCTGTACGTACCTCAGATAAATGTATGGACGTATTGGAGTCATAACCGACACCAAGTAATAATATGCATCCATCTAAATCGTATATTTTTCGTAATGGCGATTCTTCACCAAAACTTATGGAAAGTGAATGATTCGCTGTAATTTCTTCTGCGTGTTTCCCCCATGCTGCAAAACTACTGAGCGGATGATTACTGCGCAATACATTCGGATATGTACGAAAACATTCAACTACTTCTCCCATTGCCCTTGTTGGTGTTATACGTGGGTCAAATGCTGGGACGTTATCCCGAATAATTTGCCACCAGTCTTCTGGTACAGGTGGTCTTGACCAATGTTTTGGATCGGATAAGTCTGAAGATTGGGTTGGCATAATGATTGTTCCCTCTTCCGTAATGACTTTCATTAACGCCTCTACTACTGCAACTGCTCCGCCAGATACCCAACCAATCGAACTTAATGATGAATGAACAATAACTGTCATTCCTTTTTCTATCCCTAATTCTTTTAAATCATTTGTAATTGTTTCGATTGTATTTGGAAGTTGTGTACTCGCCACTATTTCATTCATTTTCACGATTGTTCCCCCATTTTGCTTTAAACTAGTACATACATATATTATCATATTTTTCTTAATTTTTAACATAATCCATATAGATTACTATACTCCTATCGTTCTTATCATATCGGAAACAGTTAAATTATGGTATATTCATTTATAATTAATAAAGGAAGGTGAAAACAATGAAGAAAATTATATTACCCCTTTTCATATTAGGAATGATTAGCTTAAGTGGTTGTACTTTTTCTAATAATGAATATGAAGATTTTTGGGTGTTAGAAAAGTCTAGATATAACGAAGGTGGATATGGTCCTTCAAACTTATACGAAAAAGCACAAGAAGATCCAACTATGATCCATTACTCAAATGATAGCATTAGTGAAGGAAAGAGAATGGTACATTTAGCATTTGGAGAAAAGTATAAAAATGATAAAATTACAGTAAAAGAAGTTAAAGACGAAAAAGATACATCCGTTATCGTCTTACGTATTGAAAAAAACAAAGGAAAAGATAAAAACCCTGTTATGTATATCGGTGTGCCTAAACTTAGAGATTCTATTAAAATTGTAGATGAAGATGGTAAGAAAATTTTTGAAATGAAACAAAATGAAAGCGTTACATCACAGCAATGAAAACTTTCACTCTAGCAATCTTAAATCAAACTTTATACTCATATGAAAGAGTCCATCACAAACGATGCGCTCTTTATTTTATTCATTCTCTAAATAACAATAAAACCTTTCTATCCCCGGGTATTTTTCTCCCAAACTTTCAATCTTAAAGTTACATTTCTTATAAAATCCGACTGCCTCTCTGTCTGTCTCAGCCTCAATATATGTTAACTCATATTTCCTAACTATTTCTTTAATCATTTGAAGTGCAATTCCATGATTACGATATTTTTCATCAACAGCTATGTGACATATTCTCGCTCTATTTGTATCAATTAACGCAATACCTATGCAACCCTTATTCCCATATTTATATAGCACTGCATGATTATTTTCATACAATGAAACTGCTTTAATTAATCTTACTTCACTCGGGCCGGTCGCATGCTTTAATACTTTCTTAATTGGATCTATTTCTATATGCTCAACACGCTGTAACATCATATCGCCATCCCTTTTCATGAAAAATGACTAGCTCTTTATGGAAAAGAGCTAATCATTTTACGCGGTTATTTTTTCTGCTTTTTTCACAGCTACAGCTACATAACTATGAAGTATCATTCCAACAATTACAAGGCTCATTCCAATCCAAGATAAAGAAGACGGAATTGGAGCCGATAGCCAAATGAGCTCTCCTACTAGCGCAAATAAAACTTCGCCGGACTGTGTCGCTTCGACTGTTGCTAATTTTTGCGGATCATCTTTTACAAGATCTGTCGCATAGAAGAATAATACTGTTGCAATTAAACCTGAACTAATCGCAACGATAAAACATTGAAAAACTTGACTACTTGACGGTAAACCGCTTGTAGATACTTCATATCCAGATAGTAAAAACCAAAATGGTAAACTTGCTAATGTCATACCGAGAACCCGCTGGAAGACATCTAATTCGCCCTTACATACTTGCATCATTTTTCTATTTCCAAGTGGGTACGCAAATGCTGCAATGAGTACCGGAACTACACATAAAATGGTTTCACGAATTCCTAAAGAAGAAGCGTGTTCTACTTGCATAAGAACAACACCGAATAAAATAATGCCTGACATTACTAATTCCTTCATCGGAAGCTTCTTATGTAATGGGTCTACCGCGAAAAATGGTGTTAATAAAATTCCTGCAACTATCGTAATTTGCCAAGTTGAAGCAACGAGCCACCCCGGTCCAAACGCACCTGCGAAACTAAGCGGTGCATAAAAGAGACCAAATCCAACAATACTCCATAACAACCATTCTTTCGGATTGTTTTTCATATATTGAAAGAGTTGTTTTAAGTTCCCTCTATACATAACAATAAGTAATAGCATTGGAACCATAAAGTAATACCGTAGTGATGCACTCCAAATCCAACTTCCGCCTTCTAAGTCCATCGACCGGTTTAACACAAAGGTAAAGGCAAAGAAAAACGATGCCACTATCCCTACTGCAATAGCTTTCATATTAAAACCCCTTATATACTTTCTCCTTTTACTATATAACAAAATGAATATAATTAATATTCAAAAATCTCATTATGGATGTAGTCTTTAAAGAAACAACACCATATTTTCATCATCACTATACACACCATTCATCTTTATAGCTCTTTTTTCAATTGCATACGTTTTAAAGCCCATTGATTCGTATAATTTTTTTGCTGGTTCGTTTGTGGATACAACACCTAAGTTCAATTGCTCTAGTTTTATTTCTCTCGCTCTTTGAATTGCATTTGCAATTAACTCACGTGCCAATCCATTACGTCTATTTTGTGCATCTACATACATCGCAACGATATGACCTTTATGCTTATACGCCTCTTTCTCTTCTGTTAGTAAAGTGACAACTCCAATTAATTGATTTTCTTCATTAAAAGCACCAAATGTACAGCTAGTATTAGATGTTAAATTACTTGCAACTCGCTCAAGAGGATTTTCTTGCCGCACCGCTTCTTCATAAGTTGTTACAAATGCCTCTGGATTTACTTGTAAGGCTTGTAAACGTAAGTCCCAATATTGCTCCGCATCTTCTTTAGTAAGTAATCGAATCATTTTCCCCATCCCCTTTAAGTTTACATAATATTTTTATAGACTATTGAATAAAGATTGATATTCTTCTTTTAACATACTATAACGATAGCGATGAATGAACTTACCTTGACGTAATCGATCATTTCTCATTATTCCTTCACAAACAAATCCAGCTTTTTCATAACTCTTTCTAGCTTTTAAATTATCTTCGTCTACTCGTAGCCAAACTTTTTCTAATTGGAATTCAGAAAAGCCGATTTGTAACATACTGTATAGAGCTGCCATTCCATATCCTTTACCCCAATATTCTTTATTTCCAATTGCAATCCCTAGTTCGGCATTTTTATTTGTATTATCAAAGTTTTTTAGGTCTACCCATCCAATGTGTATACCTTCCTTTGTAACGATAGCTCGTTGTTCATAACCATTCTTTCGACTTATGCATGCTTCAATCCACCTTCTCGTATCTTCACGAGTGAACGGTGGATATTGATTTGGTACAACTAAATGCTTTGTTACTTCTGTATCTAATGACCATTGATATCGATCTTCTACATTGTCTAGTGTCAATTCTCTTAATTGAACGAATGGTATATTCACTTTGCTATCCCCTTCTCATTTCCCTATAGAAAAGCCTTCGAACATTCTTCCTCCATACTGATCTAGCGTGCTTTCTACAAAAGTAATTAATTCATTTTTCTCCTCTGTTTTATAAAAATGATCAAAAGCCGCTACAAAATGTTCTGCATATTGCTCGTCATACCTTCTTAACACTCTAATAAACCATTTTGAATTTCCAAGCCACCTACCATTTACCCTTAAAACATATTCATGTACTAAATCAGCTAATAAATTTGCGATGAACAATTCTTCTTCTCTCTTTGTTGCACCAATGAAATCATCCAAAGTATCCGTAATAAAATAGCGTTTCTGTTTCATCGTTTCTTCTGACCATTTCTCTGGTCCTTTATTTAATAATTCATTCGCTTCTCTTTTGAGTATCTCTACAATTTCATCTTTACCTTTTAATTCAATCCCTTCTGAAACTAATTGAGGTAATGAAGGTCGCCCGCGCTCACAATCACTTTTAAAAAAGGTTTTGTACGTTTCAAAATTATGTACGAATACTTCAACAGGCCAGCCATTACTATAGAAAGATTCTCTATAACAAGATGACAAACTTTGGTCAAATATTACAATATCAAGGTCAGATGTTTTCGTAGCCTCTCCTCTAGCAACACTTCCCCCTAGTAAAGCAACATCACAATTCGAAAATTGTGATGTAATAATACTTCGTGCCACTTCAATTGGTTTCATAGCCTTTCTCCTTCTCTTATTTTACTTTCTTCTTTTCAGCTCTTTCTCGTGTCTTTTTAATATAGGATTCTGCATCTGGTGTTTTGCATGACGTTTCACCGTGATCAACTTCTACTTTTCCAACTTCACGTGAGATTTCAATTGCTTGTTGCTCTAAAGCTTCATTTCGAACCCCTACCGCAATTAAAGCTCTATTCATCGCTTCTCTTTTACGATTTTTTTCATTATGTATATGAACTTTAATCTCTTCTAAATACGGTAAGAAAAAGTCATCGTCTAACGTTTTATTTTTTATTGCGATATTCGCTAATAATGACCAACCAGCTCTTCCAATCCATTCATCATCAGACTTCGTCCATTCTTCCATTCTTTCTATCGCGATTGGCGACGTACATATAGCTGTCATAAGAACGTCCATTAAACAATAATAATCAACATCTTGAACCCATCTATTTAGCTGTTCTGACGTTAGTTTCTTCGGATCTAAAACCATCGTTGCTAAAGTCATTGCGTCCATATTTTTCGTTTCCCATAATAAGATTGCTAAATCATGATCTTTTTTTATCTTCTTTTTTAACAATTTTATATTCGCAAAACTAACTCCGAATAACGGCTCTTTCGCCCCATGATTTTTAAACGTTTTACGATTTTGTTCTGTTCCATATTCCTCTAGTTGCTGCATTACTTCTTCAAGTAACATATGTCCACCTCTTTTATGTTTTATGTTTTATGTTGACTTCACACATGTATGTACGATATATTCTACATTACTTTTTGGTTTTCCTATATTTATTTTTTAAATACGGTATGTGAAATTTTAATTTTTTCCATCTTTTTGCCCATGACCATCTTACTTCCTAAACAATACCATATCATTTGTCCCAATCTATATCGTTGAACAGATGGATATAATAAAACCCATTAATATGAGTATCATTTCAAAAGAAATGCTTAAAATATATAAAAGCCACTTACCTTAAATGCAGGAAAGGGCTTTTATAATTTAAAGTTACTTACTTCTATTTTTCATTTTCATGCTGTGAATTTTACTAATCCACAATTACTCATTTTCTTTTTTCTCTTTTCTTTCTTCGGAAGGTTCTTCAGTTGGATCTGGCTCCTGTTCATCTTTTTTATTTAACTCATTATTTTTTTCTTTAGAAGGATCTTCCTGTTTATTCTTATCCTGTTGTTTTTGCTCAGAAGGTTCCTCCGTTGGATCTGGTTCCTGTTCATCCTTTTGAGCTGTATTACACCCAAATAGCAGTCCTACTGTAAATATGCTTGTCATACATATAGAAAGTATTTTTTTATACTTCAATTAAAGCCCCTCCTAAAATTAATATCCCTTGTAGTGTTTCCTATTAAAGATTAAGATTATCCATTTTTTTATCCCATTTATTCAAAACGCAATTATTATAAAATCTTGCATACTTTTGGACAAACTTTTTTGCGCTTGTAAAAAAGTTTTTTTGCATTTCCCCCTCTAAAATTGCTAATATAGTAGAGTAGAACTTTTATAGAGAGTAGGAAAATTATGCACAATGGAATTCGGATGACAACTTTAGTGAAAAGGGCTCTGTTGATTTGCGCCGGGGTATTATTTACATACGAAGCTGCTTACGGATCAACACATATCGCTCTAGCAAGTACAGAAGATGAAGCAAAATCTGTTCAACTTGTAAGTGAAATTCAAACATCCCTTGCTCCGAAAGAAGCTCCAAAGCACTATAACGGGCAAGTTAGAAAAGTCGCTTACTTAACATTTGACGATGGTCCTGGAAAATACACAGCTGAGCTTTTAGATATGTTAAAGAGCGAAAATGCAAAAGCAACATTCTTCCTAATTGGTTCAAATGTGAAAGCTTTCCCTGATCTTGTAAAACGTGAAGATGCTGAAGGCCACTATGTTGGGATGCACAGTATGACTCATAACTACAAGAAACTGTATACAGAAGGTCACTACGTTGATGAAATGAAGGAAGACCAAGGCTTAATCGCTGGAGTTCTAGGTAAATCACCAGTATTAACTCGCCCATCTTACGGCTCAATGCCAGGATTAAATGAAGCCCTTCGCAACAAAGTTGTTGAGAATGGGTTAAAAGTATGGGATTGGACAATTGATTCATTAGACTGGAAATACAACAAAATGCCAGTTGATGCTGCATCTGCTAAAATCGTAGAAAACGTTCTAGCTGGTGCTACAAATCCAACAGAAGTTATTCTTATGCACGATATTCATCCACAATCAGTTAAAGCAGTACCTGGAATTATTAAAGGGCTGAAAGAAAGAGGATATGAATTAGAAAGCTATCATGAGAACGAACACTTCCCATTAAACTTCTGGCATGATAATCGTATTTAATGAAAAAGACTTGATTTCCTCTAGTAGGTTATCAAGTCTTTTTATTATCGTTTTGGGAATTTCTTTTGCTGCTCTTCAATAGAACTAATAATATTCTCTCTATCATCTTGAGTGATACTGATAGAAAATTCGTACTCCTCTTCCTTACACCATGAAGGATTAAGTTCCAGCGATAAGCGAATAACAAGGTGAAACTCCCCTTCTTTTTCTCCCATAAATTCAAACGCTAAATTTGGCTCGATGAAATCTAGTTCGTTATATGTAGGGTTTGGTAATGCTTGAAACCATTTTATCATGTACTGTAAATCGGATGTTTGTAAAAAAGGATCCATCGTTTCAAAAACTTTATTTTCTTCTGACAGTCTCGCTTTTACTCTTAACCAATTTCGATCACACTCGTCTTTTGCATCTTTATATTGGTAATTTACAACCTCTAAATGTAATGATATTTTTTCATTTTTAAAATTCATGAATATCCCCCTTCTATCTCTGGATCTTTTGTTTTATAAATTTTTATTAATCCCGATCCTTAAAATCATTACCCTTTATACATGAAATAAATTTGATTTGCAATATAATCTGAACTAAAGTGAAGTCCATTCCTTATCCACCACATGATGATACCTACCAAAGAGGCTGTTTTAATATCAACCGCAACATAGTCATCTGGCAAATTCTTTTTCGTATTCTCTCTTCTCGTTTCTATTAACTCTTTTAAAAATAAAAATAATTGCTCCTCAAATTGATTCATTTTAAATAATATAAATAAATAATTTCGGTGGATATATAAATAATCAAGTAATTGTGTTAGCTTTTGTTTTTCTGATAAATCTTTTGCATGTATTAAATCAGCAATTTTATTTGAAAGTTCATTTGAAATCTCATTCGTGATTTGGTCTAGTAAATCTTGAATATCTTGATAATGTAAGTAAAATGTTGTTCGATTTAATCCTGCCGTTGTTGCGACTTTCTGAACCGTTAAGCTTGAAATACTAGGATTCTCACATAGGAGAGAAAAAACAGCATTTTTAAACATTTCTCTTGAACGAACTGTACGCGGATCTTCTTTTTTAGGTGTAGACATTTTGAAACTCCTTTATAGATTTTCTCTTTACTTACTCGACAGTGCATACCTTCAGTGCCGAGTAGTGAACATTTTCAACAAAACTGTTCATGGTCAAAGAAAATTTATTTTGTTACCATTAATTTTATCGACACATTGTCGATAAATCAAGAAAACAATGAAGGAGTTTACCAATGCAAAAGGAAATATCAGAAAGAAATAAAAAAATTATATTAGTTGTGCTCATTGCCGGCTGTTTTTTATCAACATTAAATCAGACGCTATTAAATGTAGCGATGAGTAATTTGATGGAAGTATTTGATGTTTCGGCTGCAACAGTGCAATGGCTATCGACAGGCTTTATGCTCATAAATGGTGTTCTAGTGCCAATTACTGCATTTTTAATGAAACGATTTACTACAAGGCAGCTATTTATTAGCTCCATGCTCTCCTTGTTTATCGGGACTGTTCTTTGTGCATGCGCCATGAATTTTGGCACTTTGTTAACAGGAAGAATGATTCAAGCAGTTGGGGCAGGAATTATTATGCCACTAATGATGACAGTTATTTTATATTTATACCCTAGTGAAAAGCGTGGAAGTATTATGGGAACCATTGGTTTCGCCATAATTTTTGCGCCAGCCATCGCTCCAACGCTATCTGGCTTTATTATTGAATATGTATCATGGAGATGGTTATTTATTGGATTAGCTCCATTTGTATTAATCGTTATTATTCTCGCGCTAAAATATTTAATGAATGTTGCTGAGACAACAAAAGCAAAATTAGATATCGTAAGTGTCATTTTATCAACGATTGGCTTTGGTTGTATTATATTCGGGTTTAGTAGTGCGGGAAGTAAAGGATGGGGTCATCCAGTTGTTATTACTACAATTATCATCGGAATAATTGTTACAACGCTATTCTGTTTACGTCAAATAAAGTCTAGCGATCCACTATTAAATTTATCCGTATTTAAATATAAAATTTTCACTCTTACATCAGTCATTAACGTACTCATTACGATGATTATGTATGCTGATTTAATTCTTCTACCGATTTACTTGCAAAATGGACGAGGTTTTACTGCTTTTGAATCCGGTTTACTTCTATTACCTGGCACTGTAATTAATGCCTTCTTATCACCTATCACAGGTAAAATGTTTGATAAATACGGGGCAAAGCCACTCTTTATTACAGGTTTAATATGTATCATTATATCTATGTGGGGTGTAATTGATTTGACCGAATCCACCACTTATATGTATTTAATGGTTCGTACCATTATTCTACGCATTGGACTAAGTTTCATTTCGATGCCTTTAAATACAGCAGGTTTAAACGCTTTACCAAGAGAACTGGGTTCACATGGTTCCGCAGTGAATAATACCGTACGTCAATTAGCAGGTGCTATAGGAACAGCAGTCATTATCACGGTATACACAATTCAATCCACTTCACATGCTTCGCAGTTATCTAGTGAAAATGGAAACATTTCAGTTATGCAAGTAAAGAAATTATCTTCTATCTTCAGCTCAAGTGATGCCTACGCATTTATGTTAGTCTTATCTTTTGTAGCTTTGATTATTGCATGTTTTATGCCTAAAAAAGTAGCACTCCAAAAATCCGAAAGTAAATCTTAAAACAAAAAATCCTACTCGTTTTCTATACGAGTAGGATTTTTTATTATTTATTTCGTTTCCCCGTCTTCAGTCGTCTTCACCTTCGTTTTATCTTTATCACGATTGTTATAGTTATACTTAGAAGGTTCTACCGGTGTAAATCCTTCTGGTGTGTAGAATCGTAATAAGTCACCGTTAACAACTTGGTCGGAGTATTTTAGTGATTTTTGAACCATTTGTTCATTTTGTTTTATTTCATCTGTAAATTCTACAGGTTTCCCAGTCGCTGTATCATAATATTTGCCGTTAAGTGCTGTAACTGTTGGGCTTACGTAGTTACCGTTACGGAACGGAACGACTTGTTTATGCTCTGGTGATAATAAATCTGATCCGAATTGGACATAATTTTTCGTATCTGTACCTAGTAAGTGTAATAACGTTGGTAGAACGTCAATTTCTCCGCCGTATTGATGTTGTACGCCGCCTTCCATTCCTGGTACGCGAATGATTAAAGGTACACGTTGTAATTGAGCATTTTCAAATGAGTTCATTTCTTTACCCATTATTTGAGACATTGCTGCACTATGATTATCTGAAATGCCGTAATGGTCACCGTACATAACGATAATTGAGTTATCGTATAAACCAGATTGTTTCAAGTAATCAATGAATCCTTTTACAGATTCATCTAAATAGCGTGCTGTTTGGAAGTACGTATCTACTGATGAATCACCTGTTTTAGCTGGTTCAATCGTCGCTTCCGCCTTATCAATCGGATAAGGGAAATGGTTCGATAACGTAATGAACTTCGTATAGAACGGTTGTTTCAACGTTTGTAATAAAGGAATTGATTCATTAAAGAACGGTTTATCTTTTAAGCCATAGTTTACTACATCTTTTTCATTCATATCATAGTATGACGCATCAAAGAAGTTATTAAAACCAAATGATTTATAAATTTCATCACGGTTCCAGAACGTTTTGTAGTTACCGTGGAACACTGCTGATGTATATCCTTGTTGTCCTAAAATAGCCGGTGCTGATTGATACGTGTTATGAGCTTTATTTGTAAAAACAGATCCTTGTGGTAATCCAAACATTGAATTCTCTAACATGAACTCCGCATCAGATGTTTTACCCTGTCCTGTTTGATGGAAGAAGTTATCAAAGTATAACGTATTCGCATCTTTTGTAAATGAGTTTAAGAATGGTGTAACTTCTTGGCCATTTAGCTTGTAGTTTAGTAAAAAGTTTTGGAATGACTCTAAATGAATATAAATTACGTTCATTCCTTTTCCTTTACCGAAATACTCAGGATTTGGACTTGCATAAGTTGATGTAAGATAGTTTCTAACTTCTGTCATATTATCTCCATCCGCTAATGCTCGTTCTGTTGATGCTTTCGCACTTTGAATACCATCATAAATCGTGAAATTGTACGCCCCTAAATATTTCACGATATAATTGCGGTCAAATGTTCTTGTTAACAATTCAGGACGGTCAGATTCTGCCAGACCTAAGTTAACGCTAAAGAATAAAATACCTGCTACAAATACTAGAGATAATTTATGCTTCGCAACACGGATTGGTTTAGGATTTACAAATTTCGTTGCGACTAAAACAATTAAAATGATTGTATCTAAGAAATATAGTGGATCATATAAGTGTAGCAATGCAAAAATACTACCACCTAAATCTCCAAAGTTATTCGATTGTGTTAATGTCGGGAACGTAATAAAGTCGCTGAAAAAGCGATAATATACTACGTTTGCGTATAAAAGTATAGACATTAGCAAATTAATAATAATTAACCAAATGTAAGCTCGTTTCCCTTTTGCGAATAATGCGAGCCCTAAAAATAGAACTGCTGAGCTTAACGGGTTAAAAAACAGTAAAAACTTTTGGATTGTGTTTGATATCCCTAAATTAAATTCTGTCACATATGCTGCATATGTTTTTAACCAAAGTAAAATAACGGCAAATACGAAAAATCCAAAATGATTACTTAATACTCGTTTACTCTTTAATAAAAATTGTTGCATCTCTCCACCTCTTTTGATCATCCAAGGCTTATTTTGTATAAGTCTGTCTCTCTATTCAATTTTTCTTCTTCAAATAGATTTTATTTGTTTAACTATATGAAGAATATTAGTAATTATAATTTGTAACTTTTATTTATTCAACTATTTCTTTTTAAACATTTTGACCTTGGTTTCTATTTAACAAAATACATTTGTAACATTTCC
>NZ_JBALMG010000098.1:0-5975 GCF_036963225.1 Bacillus sp. JJ783
TGTTCTTTCACTGTATAGATGTAAGCTACTCCGTTTGTATCGTATGCTTGGAGTTTTTCAAATGTATACTTCCAGTTTGTTGCCGCTGTTACTTCTCTCGTATCTACTACTTTACCGTTTTGTAGTAAATCTACTTTAACTGAACTTGGACGATCTGTTGCGTTGCCATCTTTCCACGTCTTTGTTCCTTCTACTTTTGTTTCGCCTACTTTTGTATTCGTAATGTCATAACCGCTTACGCTAGATTGATATCCCGCTACTGGATGTTCTTTCACTTCATACTGATAAGCTACTCCATTTGCATCGTATGCTTGTAAATCTGCGAATATATATTTCCAACCCATTACTGCTAGTACTTCTTGTGTATTGATGACCTGACCGTTTTGTAGTAAGTCTACTTTGATTGTTTTCGGACGATCTGTCGCATTGCCATCTTTCCACGTCTTTGTTCCTTCTACTGTTGTTTGCGCTACTTTTGTATTCGTAATGTCATAACCTTTTACTTCCGATTTATATCCCGCTACTGGATGCTCTTTTACTGTGTACGTATAAAGAACGCCATTTGCATCATATTGTGCTAGGTCTGCAAACCTATAATTCCAATTGTTTCCTGCTGTTACGTCTTGTGTTTGAATTACGTTGCCATTTTGCAGTAAGTCTACTTGGATTGTTGTTGGTCGATCTGTTGCATTGTTGTCATTCCAAGTTTTCGTTCCTGCTACTGTTGTTTGTGCTACTTTTGTATTCGTAATGTCATAACCTTTTACTTCGGATTTATATCCATCTACTGGTTGTTCTTTCACTGTATATGTGTAAGCTACTCCGTTTGCATCGTATGCCTCTACATCTGCAAACGTATATTTCCAGTTTGTTGCCGCTGTTACTTCTTTCGTATCTACTACTTTACCGTTTTGTAGTAAATCCACTTTTACTGAGCTCGGACGATCTGTTGCGTTGTTATCGTTCCAAGTTTTTGTTCCTTCTACTGTCAATTTCGCTACTTTTGTGTTTGTAATGTTGTAGCCATTTACTTCCGATTTGTATCCCGCTACCGGTTTCTCTTTTACTGTATAAGTATAAGTAACACCATTTGCGTCATATTTTGCTAAGTCCGCAAATGTATAGTTCCAGTTGTTTGCTGCTGTTACTTCTTGTGTTTGGATCAGGTTATCATTTTGCAGTAACTCTACTTGAATTGAACTTGGACGATCTGTTGCATTGTTGTCATTCCACGTTTTCGTTCCTTCTACTGTTGTTTGTGCTACTTTTGTATTCGTAATGTCATAACCGTGAACTTCTGATTTATATCCATCTACTGGATGTTCTTTTACTGTGTACGTATAAGGAACACCATTTGCATCATATTGTGCTAGGTCTGCAAACGTATAATTCCAATTGTTTGCTGCTGTCACGTCTTGTGTTTGGATTACGTCACCATTTTTCAGTAAGTCTACTTGGATTGTTGTTGGGCGATCTGTCGCATTGTTGTCATTCCAAGTTTTCGTTCCTGAAACAGATGTTTTTGCATCTTTTGTATTCGTAATGTTGTAGCCATTTACTTCCGATTTGTATCCCACTACCGGTTTTTCTTTTACTGTATACGTATAAGTATTACCATCATTATCATATGCTGGTAGATCTGCAAACGTATAGTTCCAGTTATTCGCTGCTGATACATCTTGTGTTTTGATTGAATTTCCATTTTGCAGTAACTCTACTTGGATTGAGCTTGGGCGATCTGTTGCATTGTTGTCATTCCAAGTTTTCGTTCCTGAAACAGATATCGTTTTCACTTTATTCGGAATAGTAAGCTTTACGCCTTTTTCAGCATTTGCATCAATTTTAAAAGGCACTTTTACTTGCGGATCGAAATCCAAATAGTTTGGACCTGCAATCTCCTGTACATAGTAATTACCTGGGCCTAAATCTGGAACCTCCACCATACCTTGTCCATCCGTTGTATACGTACCGCCAATTTGCTGACCTGACTCTGTATATAAGTTAAATGAAACATTCGGTATAAATTTTGTTTCATCTCCGGCAATGTGCTTCACAATTCTTAACGTTCCTTTAGGAGGTAAATCCCCTTGTGCACCGCCGCCCTGATCTATATTGTTAACTCTAGCACTACCCGACGTTGATACAGGATTTTCATTCGTAATCTTGTAATCAACCGTATATTGATTATCAAAATATGGTTGACTCTTTCCACTTTCAGTTATAGTAGATGTATAAGAGAAAGCAAAAGTAATACCACTTGCCTTTTCCTTATTCATCACAACTTTAAACGCATTATCACCGATAAAAGTAACCGTTCCATAACCTTGGGCTTGGAATGCTTCAGGTGTCATTGGAGCGGCAAATCCTCCAATACGGAAACTATCTTGATTAAGTGTTTGTCCCGGTCCCAAAGTATCTGTCAAAACAATATCTGTATCTACATTTTGTTTTGCACCATTTATATTTAACCACCAATTTACTATATTGGTATCTTCCGGTTTAATATTGCCCCCTTTAGAGTGCATTGTTCCAGGGCTAGTCCCCCCATTATTAGTTGGACCAGTAATCGTTACTTTTTGAGACTCTAAATTTGTACCTAGATCCGTATTGATTGTTTTCTTTTCTCCCGCTGCTACATCCTGAGTTGCTTCAATTTGAAAATAAAAATGCCCCCTAACATTTAGAAGTTTCTCAGCTACATCACTAAATGTACATACCACATTAGTTGTATTGATTTGACAAGTACCAAAATTTTGCCCTTGCTCATTGTTCAATGGAATCGTTCCTTTGAATCCTTTTAATTCCGGGGGCAACGTTAATATTAAGGTGTCTCCTGTTTTTATTTTCAATCCAGGTTTTTCACTAAAATTAACGCGTATTCTCGTCTGTTCACCGACACCTAGTTCCGTTTTATCGAATATAAAACTATCAACTAGTCCTGTTTTATTTAATTCTTGTGCATTTGCTATTATAGATGTGAAACTCTGACCTATGGTAAACATAAAAATCATAATGATTGAAAAAATCGAAGTTATTTTTTTGAAATAATGGTAATAGGTAAACTTTTGAAGTTATCTCCAGCTTTTCCCCCACCCCACACCGTGCGTGCGACTTTCATCGCACACGGCGTTCCATCTAATAAACAGTCCGTATAATATGTTATCTTTATGTAAATCAATTGTTCATTAGACTGGGGGCCTTCCCTCCACTCCTCATTATCAGAGTTTCATTGGTATTACACCCCCGCTGCCATCCCTATTCATAACTCTTTCACAGCTTATGTTTGTTTGCTGTTCCCCAAGTTATTACTACATCGTTAGGAACTTCTGACGTTCCGAAACTGCTAGGTATATAACTATACGTAGGTCCTGCCTTTGCCCCGATTACCACTTCATAAGAAGTTAAAGCAACCCTTTAGCTTTATCCATCACAAACCGTATGATATTTGTTTTGGAGGCAATATATTTGTGCCCATTTCTAGGAACGGATTTACGAGACGTACATTCGGCAGTTCGTCATTGATACTTCAAATTCTGACCATATATAGCTCCCTGTCCGCATCACTTTCGCAGTATTTTTAACCTTTCCTCAGCTTCACCTGTTAGAGCTACTCGATGCGACTTCACCCCGCTTCACACGCATTCGTTACCAATTACGCATGGGGGAGTATTAACAGCCATCTAGTCATGGGATTTGTTCGGGTATCCCACCGTGGTCTCACAGTTTCAGTTGTTACTAACTTAAATCGTTAATCCAGACAATCCCTCGAGTACACTCGATTTCTGTCTAACGTCACGCACCATACCTTATTTCTTCCTCCTGTCCATTGTATTTAGATCATTTCTAATACAAATCACTGCTCCTCGTTTACCAAAACTAAAAATATAAATTTTTTTATTTCTAGACAAGGAAAATTTAATAATTAGTATCTTTAACCTTCCCCCCTCTTTCGATATTTAGATACTAATTAGTAAATAAATAATATATGATTTTCATGAAAGAATATGGTAAAATTTTGTCGTGAATTGTACTATTTCGTTCTTTTGTAGCAATATTTTGTCGTTATTTGTACCTTACACAAATTAATTTATGAATCTATACAAGAACTATGTAAAAATTTATCATTTAATCTATTTAAAAGGAGAAGGTAATGAATAATTCAATCGACATACAATACTTGTGTGATCTCGTACATAGAACCTTTAATGTACCTGTTCACGTTTTATCTACAGACAAAAAAATCTTATATCATTCTACTTCTGATGATGTTTGTAGTCCTTTTTATTCTTCTAAAGAAGAACATCTTAGTGGGATCTATCAAGAAAATGATCCCTATAACTTTCCACTTTTCAGGAGTAACAGTTATCTTGAGAATTTCGTCCTAATTCATATAGCAAATCATGATTATATAAAAGGAACTATTATAATCGGTCCCACTAAATATCCAAAGGTATCAGATGATACGGCCATTAAGATTCGGAAAGAATTTAACTCAAATGATAAAGTTCAAGAAGGACTAGACTATTATCAATGCCTACCTAAGATTAAAAAAACTACTTTAATTGATATGGGAATTTTACTACATTACATGATTTTCAATGAACAGTTAGATAGAGATGTTGTTTTAGAAAAAAACAAAGTACTAGAGGAAGTTGCCTATAAAATTGTAGAACCTGATTTATATATTTTAAAACGCCAACAAAGTAATCCTGAAACTCATATCACGGCATTTGTACATAAATATTTTTCAACAATCAAAGAAGGAAATAAAAAAGAGTTATTACAATATATGTATGCATTTCCGCAAGAAGATGGCGGATTTGTTTTAACAGAGGATTCACTCAGAAACCAAAAAATTCTTGGAATTATTGCGATTACTTTAGCTACTCGATATGCGATAGATGGTAACCTTCCATCAGATATTGCTTTTTCTCTTAGTCTTTTGTACATACAAACTATGGAACAACTAAATAACGTGGACTCTGTCAAGCGATTGTCAGGAGATGCTTTACGTACTTTTGCAGATCGGGTGAAAGAATTCAATGCGCAAAAGTATTCAAATACGATTATTAAATGTATAAATCATATAAGTAAAAATGCTTACGATGAGTTATCTCTCAATGAACTCGCTAATCATTTGGATATTACCCCTACTTATTTATCTAAATTATTTAAAAAAGAAATGGGGATTCCTTTAAGTGAATATATTCAAAAGGAACGAATAGAGGAAGCCAAAAAATTATTAACACTCACTACATATCCATTATCAGATATTTGTAATTGGCTTAACTTCAATGACCAAAGTTATTTTACAAAGGTTTTCAAAAAAATCACTAGCATGACTCCTAGACAATATCGTGAAAAACATACCGTAATATAGGCTTGACACCTGGTTCTGCTGCAAAAATGTTAAGACTCTTGCAAGTAATTTTCTAAACTTGGACATACTGATACTAGTACTCTAAAAAGGTGTGTGATCAGTATGGAAAAGGAGAATTTATTTAAGTGGAAACATTATCAACCAGCTGTTTGGATTAACGATTCTGGTGCAAAAATAAAATACAGGAGAATAAAGCACATATATTCCTAACGGAATCGTATCTTATGCTGCAAGTCCAAACAATTGATGGATGAATTCTTTCTGATTTTGGACAGACTGGTCCCGTAAATCAAGCTGCTCTTTTTTAATCATATGCATGGCTTCTACTCCAGAAAGAATGGATGTAGCTGTGTCAAAACATTTGAACCCTAGCATAGAACGGATTCGCTTCTTTATAAAGCGATGATCTTGTTCTACTATGTTATTCAAGTACTTTTGTTGTCTAAGTTGCATACCATCAGGTATGCTTTTTTCTTTTTTCAACTGTTCAATTGCTATAGGATAAGCCGGGTTCTTATCGACTGTTATAACACGTGGCTTTGAAACATGAAAAGACCGCAAAGCTTTCTTGAAAAAGCGCTTTGCAGCCTTCTGG
>NZ_JBALMG010000099.1:0-25530 GCF_036963225.1 Bacillus sp. JJ783
AAAGTATTGTAAAATCAGCTTTACGTTGTATAAAGACAGCATTTGAAAAAAATTTTTTAGGCTTAATATGTGTGAAGTTAATTGTAATGTGCTAATGATTTGAGAAACTGTGGAACCTTTGTTATGTTAGTAACAATTAGAAAGAGTTTCATAATTCAATTGAGATTTTTCTATATAATAGAAGGAAATGAAAACGTTTTATTAGAAACTGTGTGAAAGGGTAGTTTTTCTTATTGTCACGTTGGAAAAGTGAATTCATGAAATGTCCATAGTATTTTCAATTGTTTTTGCTACAATATGGAGGAGGAGAGGAGTGGAATAATGCAAGATATTAGTATTTTTTTAGCGTTTGGAGCTGGGTTCTTATCATTTATATCCCCATGTTGCTTACCGCTTTATCCGGCATTTTTATCATACATAACAGGTATGTCGGTTTCTGAATTGAAAGAAGAAAATGCAATGCTTCGCAAAAGAAGTATGATACATACAGCGTTTTTCTTACTTGGATTTTCGATTATATTTATCGCAATTGGATTTGGTACAAGTTTTATCGGAGGAATTTTTACGGATTATAAAGATTTAATTAGACAGCTAGGTGGTATATTTATCATCGTGTTCGGTCTTATTATTGTCGGTGTATTTAAGCCGAAGTTTTTAATGCAAGATCGTAAATTTACTTTTAAAAACCGTCCGAGTGGTTATTTTGGTTCAGTTCTAATTGGATTAGCATTTGCCGCTGGATGGACACCTTGTACGGGACCTATATTAGTGTCTGTAATTGGATTAGCTGCAACAAATCCAGAATCGGCAATGATTTATATGATTGCTTACATACTTGGATTTGCGATTCCCTTTTTCGTACTTTCATTCTTTATTACGAAAATGTCTTGGATTAAAAGAAATAGTATGGCGTTCATGAAAGTCGGAGGATACATAATGATCGTTATGGGGATCTTCCTATACTTTAATTGGATGACGAAAATTATCGTATATTTCTCAAGTTTATTTGGTGGATTTACCGGTTTTTAGTATTATTCTGTGAAAATGTTGGAAATACTAACGGAAAAGCATATAATGAAATTATATTTTGCATATAGCCACAAAAAAGGATGAGAAAATATGAACATAGTTTTGTTATCAAGTATCGTTGCTGTTTGTATGGCTGTCGGTGCGATGTTTATTCGTTTAAAAGCAGCTAAGAAACCTGCAACATTGAAAAAAATTATACTCCCACCGTTTTTTATGAGCACAGGAGCATTGATGTATGTTTTTCCAGATTTTCGATTAACTCCAGCAGAAATGTTAGAAGCGATTGTCGTTGGTCTATTTTTCTCCATTTTTCTTATTAAAACATCTAAATTTGAAATACGCGGACAAGAGATTTATTTGAAGCGTTCAAAAGCATTTGTATTTATTTTAATTGGATTACTTGTAGTGCGTATCGTGTTTAAAACATACTTAAGCCAATCTCTTGATTTAGGACAACTTAGCGGTATGTTCTTCTTACTTGCGTTTGCAATGATTGTTTCATGGAGAATTGCAATGTACCGTTCCTTTACGAAATTACAGAAGGAAATGGAAAAAGAAGACGGTTTTTATAATGAAAAAGATATGAAATTAACGTGAAAATTGTATATGTATAAAATAAAAAATACAGCGTTTTTGACGCTGTATTTTTTATTGGTATTGTTAGCACCTTCTGTCCCAACCACGACGTATAAAACGTAACTTGTCGAAAATAGGGAAATAAAAAATGAAGATTATTTTGCAAGTAAAGATTTGTAATTTGAATAATCAATCTTTTTTTCTTGAAGTTTCTTAATTAAAAATTTATGGTCGCGCTTCGGTGTGGCAACGATATATCCTTGTATAATTAAATCTTGTGTAATTTTTGAAGCGTTTTCTTTTAGTGCAAGTTCGCCGATTTTACCAGCAATCTTTGATTTGGCAACATCGCGAAATAGTTCAGGTACAGGACTTACTAGTTCTTCTAATAATTTTTTTTGATCGTCATCCCATAAATGTCTAGTTTTATTAATATAGTGCTCTTCCCAATCTAAAATAGACATACCGTCTTCTTTTGGTAATCGTTTTAAAAATTTTCTGAACATAAAGTATCCACCGATAGACATAAGCCCTAATAAAATGACAGTCCATAATACAATGAACCAACTGAACCATCCTTCGAGCAAGCGTACCCCCCCTTAATGATTGTGGTTTTCTTTTATTCATATTATAAACAGTGAGATTCATAGAAAGCAAGAACGCTTGATCATTTTGACCAAGCGCTGTGATTTAAACGAAGTATAGTTGTTCAACACATAAAATATCATTGTCATTTTCTACATATTCAATGATGAGTGTGCCAACTTTACGATCTTTATCTTCAGTTGTGAAAATAGAGTAAGAAGTAAAACGTGTTGTTGATAGGCCGCTTATGTGTGTAGGTAAAGAAATGTAGTCGTTATCGCGGAAGAATTCCATCAGTTCGATATCTTCAAATTCTTTTCGGTCAACTTGTTTGTTTGTATAGCGGCGTTGAAGTTGTTTTAAAGATGCATTCCAAGAAATTGCTTTTGTGTCGTATACCATTGTTCTATCTCCTTACTGTATGTAATCATTAAGAACATACGTTCCAGATTAGTGTACTCTTTTTATTAGAAAAAGGAAAGCAAAAAATAATGTAAGCTTGGATTTCCAAGCTTACATTATTGATGCGTCCGTCATAATCTCTATTTTTTATTATAAGTTAGATAAGAATAAGAAACAAGATGATATATATTTTGTTGATAGTTTTCAAGATTCTGTTTATTATCTATGTATTATAGTACAAGGGAATGAGAGGGATGGCATACGTAATTTCACTCCAAGGACCGATGGCAAGTGGAAAAACAACATTGGCAAAAAGGTTAGAGCAATATGGGCTTTCAATTATATATGAAAATCCATATCCAATTGTAGAAAAAAGAAAAGAATTGTATTTAGATATGAACTCAAAAGATGGGTTTATTACAAATCAAAAAATGTTTATTGAAGCAAAAATAAAAGAGCTTCAAAATGTGAAAAGTTCAGTCATAATTTTTGATCGCGGACCAGAAGATATTGAATTTTATACACTTTTTTATCCGAAGGTGATAGGGAAAGAGTGGGATATAGAAACAGAATTAAAAGATGAATTGTATAAATTAAGAGAATGTCGTTCAGATGCAATTTTTTATTTAGATGTTTCGAAAGAGAATTTGTATGATAGAAAAAATAATGATAGGGCAAGAAATCGAAGTACATTTGATGAACAATTTAAATTAGTAGAAATCGAAAAGGAATGGTATAAACAATTTCCTATAACTTATGTGAACACTAATGTACTAGCAGTGAACGAATTAGAGGCATATTTTATAGGGTGGCTAAAGGAGAAAGGACTATGAAAAAAATATTATTATTCGTATACCCAACATTTGCGGAGTTTGAAATTACGGTAGCAACGGCATTGCTGAAAAATAAATATGAGATTATTACAGCGGGTGTAACGAAAGAAATGGTTATAAGTGAAACGGGCTTGCAAGTACAACCGCACATAGAATTAAATGAAGTGCGTGTGGAAGAGTATGAGGGGATTCTTATCCCAGGTGGAGATGAAATACATATGAAAGAGGCAGAACTGCTTTTTTCAGTTATTCGTCAATTCTCTGAACAAGAAAAATTAGTGGCAGCGATTTGTGCTGGACCGTATGCGTTAGCAAGAGCAGGTTTATTTAAAGAAATTTCTTATACAGCGACCATAGATTATCAAAAATTAGATTGTTTTCCAGTAGAAAATTTTGTGTATGAAGAAGTTGTACAGCACGCAAATATTATTACAGCACAAGGACATGCATTTGTACCATTTGGAATAGCGATTGCCTCTTATTTTGGGGTAGCGAATGAACATAATATAAATTTTTATAGTGGCAAGGGCAATATGATAATGGAGAATCTGTTACCAGAAAACGTGTGAAAGCTAGCAAATGCTAGCTTTTTTTACATTGATAAATCACTAACGTTTTCGGATCGCTCCATATACCGTCATGAATTGATAATTCATTTTCTATTTCTTCTTTTAGCCATTCCTTCATTTCGGTGTGAAGGGACATATTATCAGGTATATTTAGCGACGGAAACATGCTAGATATATAGTTAACGATTGGAGTGGAATGATGAAAAACAAGTGCATTATGAATAATTGTTTCTTCAACAGTTGAAAAAACAGAGTGTAATAGATCTTTACCATTTTCTAAACAAAATGGAGCGACTGCTGGTGATGTTTTCGGTAAATCAAATGCGTCTAGCATGTTGTTGCACATTTCAACTATACGAGGCAATGAAAATTTAGAATTTGTTGTAGCTAAAAGGGCGCCGCCGGGACGAATTACTTTATGGAATCCTTGGATTGTTCTTTCGACATCTTTCATATGGTATAACATATGTCTTGCGATTACCCAGTCATAACAATTAGCCTCGAAAGGAAGTTTACTAGCGTCACCGAGTTTCCATTCAATCGTATTATTCGTTATAGCGGCTTCAGAAATCATGGTTTTCGATTGATCAAAGCCGGTTAACTGGACTTTATGACCATTGTTTTGCAAAAGGGAAAGGAATTTTCCATTAGCGCACCCGACCTCTAATATTTTTTCTTCCCCTTGGAGTTGTAAATGTTCAATGACGACTTCATCTACATTCACTCGTTTCTCTTCGAAATATGTATGCGTATCGATACGTGTTTGTAAATGGTTACTAACGTTGTATTGGCGTTTTACATCATTCATTTTTTCACATTCCACCTTTATGCAAAATTGCTGAATCGCATGTGTTAATACGTCTGTTTTATTTAAACTTTCGTAATGGAGTGCCGATTCAAACCTTGCAAGTAATTTTTCTTCAATTCGAAAATGAATATCCTTTCGCTTCGCCATTGAAATCTCGCCCCTTTGCATCTGTTAGTGAGACTATAGCACGTCTGAAAAAAATCTGTAAATAAATTGTGTACACAAGTACAAGTATGAGAGGGATAAAAAATTGCTTGAATAATATTTTAAACTATTGACGATTTAACCGTTTTCATATATTCTTAAATTAAGTAATATTCAAATAATTCAAAAGAAATGAGAGAGTCACATGCTTCTTCAAGGAACACATCGAATTGGTCGTATGGCCATGCTGTTGGCACTTGCGGATGAGAATGAAAGTCCCGTATTATCTATTCCAAAAGGTTGGAAATATTGTACTGGGAAAGTTGGTTCTATGAATTCGCAAAAAGTAGTAGCAGCAATGGAAACAGCGGCTAAGAGCAACCGAGTTATTGAAACAGATGTTTACAGAGAAACACATGCACTTTATCATGCAATTATGGAAGCTTTGTACGGAGTGACGAGAGGTCAAATTCAGTTAGCAGACGTTCTTCGTACAGTAGGACTTCGCTTTGCGATTGTGCGCGGTACACCATACGACGGAAAAAAAGAAGGCGAATGGGTTGCTGTTGCACTTTATGGAACGATTGGTGCACCTGTAAAAGGATCTGAGCATGAGGCGATTGGTTTAGGAATTAATCACATATGATTTGCCCATAGTCTATTAGTTAGAAGGGGGCCTTATTTTTTAGGACAGAAGTCTGTCTTAAAAAGATAAGGTCCCCTTTTGCCTTTATAAGGAGGAAAAAGAATGATTACGTTAACAGGACACACATTGACAGTTGAAGAAATGAAGAGGTTGTTACTTGAAGGTGAAGGTGTAACAGCTTGCCCAACTAGTATGCAAAAAGTGGCAGAGTGCCGCGAAGTTGTCGAGAAAATTGTAGAGGACGGAAAAGTCGTTTACGGTATTACAACTGGATTTGGAAAGTTTAGTGATGTACTTATTCAAAAAGATGATGTAAAAGCACTTCAACACAACTTAATTCAGTCACATGCGTGCGGAATAGGCGATCCATTCCCTGAAGAAGTATCACGCGGTATGTTAATTTTACGAGCTAATACGATGTTAAAAGGAGTATCGGGTGTTAGACCACTTGTTGTAAATATGCTTCTTGAGTTTGTAAATCGTAAAATTCATCCAGTCGTTCCGCAACAAGGATCACTAGGAGCGAGCGGTGATTTAGCACCTTTATCTCATCTTGCTCTCGTTTTATTAGGTGAAGGTGAAGTGTTCTACAAAGGAAAACGAGTTCATGCGATGGTTGCTCTTACAGAAGAAGGACTTGAACCTATTGAACTTGAAGCAAAAGAAGGTCTTGCGTTAATCAATGGTACGCAGGCGATGACAGCGCAAGGGGTTCTTTCTTATATAGAAGCTGAAGCAAGTGCTTATCAATCAGAATTAATTGCATCGATGACAATGGAAGGATTACGCGGCATTATTGATGCATTCGATGAAAATGTTCATAAAGCGCGTGGTTATAAAGAGCAAGTGGAAGTGGCAAGCAGAATTCGTGATATTCTTCATGATAGTAAACTTGTGACAAAACAAGGAGAACTTCGTGTACAAGATGCATATTCACTTCGTTGTATCCCGCAAGTTCACGGTGCTTCTTGGCAAGTTTTAAATTATGTGAAAGAAAAATTAGAAATTGAAATGAATGCAGCAACAGATAATCCACTTATTTTTGATGGCGGGGAAAAAGTAATTTCTGGTGGTAATTTCCACGGACAACCAATTGCATTTGCAATGGACTTCTTAAAAGTAGGGATGGCGGAGCTTGCAAATATTTCAGAGCGCCGTATTGAACGCCTAGTAAATCCGCAATTAAATGACTTACCACCATTTTTAAGTCCAGAACCAGGACTTCAATCAGGTGCCATGATTATGCAATATGCAGCGGCCTCACTCGTTTCAGAAAATAAAACATTAGCTCATCCAGCGAGTGTAGATTCAATTCCGTCGTCAGCTAACCAAGAAGATCACGTAAGTATGGGAACAATCGCTTCACGTCATGCGCATCAAATTATTCAAAATGCAAGACGCGTTCTTGCAATTGAGATGATCTGTGCGATGCAAGCAGCAGAATATCGCGGGATTGAAAACATGAGTACAGTTACAAAAACGTTCTATCATCAAGGTCGTCAGCAAGTGCCTTCTATTACAAATGACCGTATATTCTCAACGGATATCGAAAATATCGCGCATTGGTTAAAAACGAACTATTCAATAAAGGAAAGATTGGATGTAAATGCAGCACTATAAAATGAGAAAAGGGAGAGATTGAAATGGAAAAAGTACAACAAACAATTCGTGCGGCAAGAGGTACTGAGTTACAAACGAAAGGATGGGTTCAAGAAGCTGCACTTCGAATGTTAATGAACAATTTAGATCCTGAAGTAGCTGAAAAACCAGAAGAATTAGTTGTATACGGCGGAATTGGCCGTGCAGCTCGTAACTGGGAAAGCTACCATGCAATTGTTGATTCATTAAAAACGTTAGAAAGCGACGAAACGTTACTTGTTCAATCAGGAAAACCAGTTGCAATTTTTAAATCACATGAAGATGCGCCTCGCGTTCTTTTAGCGAACTCAAACTTAGTACCAAAATGGGCGAACTGGGATCACTTCCGTGAACTAGAGAAAAAAGGTCTTATGATGTACGGACAAATGACAGCAGGTAGCTGGATTTACATTGGAACACAAGGGATTTTACAAGGAACATATGAAACATTTGGTGAAGCGGCACGTCAACATTTCGATGGTTCATTAAAAGGTACTGTAACGATTACTGCTGGTTTAGGTGGCATGGGTGGCGCACAACCTCTTGCTGTAACGATGAACGGCGGTGTTGTAATTGCTATTGATGTAGATAAGCGTAGTATCGACCGTCGTATTGAAAAGAGATATTGTGATCTGTATACAGAGTCTTTAGAAGAAGCGTTAACTATTGCGAACGAGTATAAAGAGAAGAAAGAGCCAATTTCCATTGGACTGTTAGGAAATGCGGCAGAGATTTTACCAGAGCTAGTGAAGCGTAATATTACGCCAGATTTAGTTACGGATCAAACATCTGCTCATGATCCATTAAATGGTTATATTCCAGTAGGTTACACAGTAGAAGAAGCAGAGAAACTTCGTGAAGAAGATCCAGAACGTTACGTACAATTATCAAAAGAAAGTATGAAAAAACATGTAGAAGCAATGCTTGCAATGCAAGAAAAAGGTGCGATTACATTTGATTACGGAAATAACATTCGCCAAGTTGCTTTCGATGAAGGATTAAAAAATGCTTTCGATTTCCCAGGATTCGTTCCAGCATTTATCCGTCCATTATTCTGTGAAGGAAAAGGACCATTCCGTTGGGTAGCACTTTCTGGTGATCCAGAAGATATTTATAAAACAGACGAAGTTATTTTACGCGAGTTCGCGGATAATGAGCATTTATGTAATTGGATTCGTATGGCACGTCAGCAAGTTGAGTTCCAAGGTCTTCCATCACGTATTTGTTGGCTTGGTTATGGTGAGCGTGCAAAATTTGGCCGCATTATTAATGAAATGGTGGCTAATGGTGAATTATCAGCACCGATCGTTATCGGCCGTGACCATTTAGATTGCGGATCAGTAGCATCTCCAAACCGTGAAACAGAATCTATGAAAGACGGTAGTGATGCGGTAGCAGACTGGCCAATTTTAAATGCATTAATTAACAGTGTAAACGGTGCAAGCTGGGTATCTGTTCACCACGGTGGTGGCGTTGGTATGGGTTATTCACTTCATGCTGGAATGGTTATCGTTGCAGATGGAACAGAAGCAGCGGCAAAACGTATTGAACGCGTATTAACTTCTGACCCTGGTATGGGTGTTGTTCGTCACGTTGATGCTGGCTATGACTTAGCGGTTCAAACTGCGAAAGAAAAAGGCGTTAACATTCCAATGATGAAATAAGGAGGAAGAAACATGCTGGACACTTTACTAATAAATATCGGTCAATTACTAACAATGGATCAAGAAGATGGCTTGTTAAGACAGGAAGCGATGAACACGCTTCCTGTTATTGAAAACGGTGCTGTTGGAATCGAAAACGGCGTAATTACTTTCGTTGGAACAGCGGAAGAAGCAAAAGGATTACAAGCGAAAGAGGTTATTGATTGCGGCGGGAAAATGGTTTCTCCTGGTCTTGTAGATCCGCATACTCATCTTGTATTTGGTGGATCTCGTGAAAATGAAATCGCGCTGAAATTACAAGGAGTTCCGTACCTAGAAATTTTAGAACAAGGCGGAGGTATTCTTTCAACTGTAAATGCAACGAAACAAGCATCGAAAGAAGAACTTGTTCAAAAAGCAAAATTTCATTTAGACCGTATGCTATCTTTCGGTGTAACAACCGTAGAAGCGAAGAGTGGTTACGGATTAGATGATGAGACGGAATGGAAACAATTAGAGGTAACTGCACAATTACAAAAAGAGCATTCAATTGATTTAGTTTCAACATTTTTAGGTGCTCATGCAGTTCCGAAAGAGTATAAAGGAAGATCGAAAGAATTTTTACAATGGATGCTAGATCTATTACCAGAGATGAAAGAGAAGCAATTAGCTGAGTTCGTTGATATTTTCTGTGAAACAGGTGTGTTCTCTGTAGAAGAATCAAAAGAATTTTTATTAAAAGCGAAAGAGCTGGGCTTTGATGTGAAAATTCATGCAGATGAAATCGACCCTCTTGGTGGTGCGGAAGCAGCGGCTGAAATCGGTGCAGCGTCAGCGGACCATTTAGTTGGCGCTTCTGATAAAGGAATTGAAATGCTTGCGAATTCTAATACAGTAGCGACTTTATTACCAGGAACAACTTTCTATTTAAATAAAGAAAGTTTCGCACGCGGCCGCAAAATGATCGATGAAGGTGTTGCTGTTGCTTTAGCTACAGACTTTAACCCAGGAAGCTGTCCAACTGAAAACATTCAGCTTATTATGAGTATTGCAATGCTGAAACTAAAAATGACACCAGAAGAAGTTTGGAATGCGGTAACAGTTAACTCATCTTATGCCATTAATCGAGGCGATGTAGCTGGGAAAATTAGAGTTGGTCGTAAGGCGGATTTAGTTTTATGGGATGCTTATAATTATGCTTACGTACCGTACCATTACGGTGTAAGTCATGTGAATACAGTATGGAAGAATGGTAATATCGCATATACAAGAGGTGAACAATCGTGGAGTACGGCCACTATTTAAAGAAAAATGCAAAGTTTATCGATCGTGAAGTAACGAAATGGAGCGAAATGATTAAAGATTGGGAGGAAGGCGTAGAAATATTCGGTGCTGCCTTAATTGGAGCGCCCCTTTCTAAACCATCTATTAGTCATTCGGGGGCATGTTTTGCGCCAAAAACAATTCGTGCGATGTTAGATGCATATAGCACGTACGCAATTACAGAAGAACATGATATGAAAGAAAGTGTTCTTCATGATTGCGGCGATATTACGATGCATGTGACAGATATAAAAGAGAGTCATAACCGAATTGCGAAAACAGTTGGCCACTTGACGAAAGTAAATCCGAAAATGATACCAATCGTTCTTGGTGGTGACCACTCGATTAGTTTTCCGAGTATAACTGGTTTTGCAAATAGTAAAGGAAAGGTCGGTATTATTCAATTTGATGCCCATCATGATTTACGTAATTTAGATGATGGTGGTCCATCAAATGGTACACCGTTCCGTAGTTTACTAGAAAATGATGTGATTACAGGAAAACAACTCGTTCAAATTGGGATTCGTAATTTTTCAAATGCACGAGCGTACCATGAATATGCAAAAGAGCATGGCGTGACAGTGTATACAATGAAAGATGTAAGAGAGCGAGAAATAAAAGATCTTATTTCAGAAAGTATTGAAATATTAAGAAAACAAGGTGTGACTTCTATTTATATTTCTCTTGATATGGACGTATTAGACCAAGCGTTTGCGCCAGGCTGTCCAGCAATTGGCCCTGGTGGAATGGATAGTACAACTTTACTTGATGCAATTGAATTCGTTGGTAAAGAGCCACTCGTTCAAGGGATGGATATAGTAGAAATTGATCCAACTCTTGATTTTAGGGATATGACGAGTAGAGTAGCTGCGCAAGTGATTATGAGTTTTCTTTTAGCGCGAGAAACGATTAGTAAACAGGTTAGTATATAAGCGAAGAATCGTGTGTGAAGTTTTGAAGTAACCGTTTTTGTCTTTCATGTTGCACATTATATAAAAACACATCGCTACTTATATATAGTGATGTGTTTTTTTGTTTTACAAGGTATATAAAATTGGAGGAAATGGGTGTGGAAAGGTAACAAAAATGCGGGTTTTTTAGTGTTTCTGTACAGATTGAATTTTTATGCGTAAATAAATTGACATAGAAAATATTTTTGTGATATTATAAAAATTTTGCTAAAAAAATAAATGTGTGTTAAGATTGAGAAGGTTACCATATATGGAGGTGGATTATTTGTTTCAAATTGGCGATAACATCGTTTATCCAATGCACGGAGCAGGTATAATTAAAGCCATAGAAGAAAAGGAAATCACAGGAGAAAAACAACAGTATTATGTTATAAAAATGTCGGCTAGTAATATGGAAGTGATGATTCCTATTGGGAAAGTATTGACTTCAAATATACGACCAGTCACAGATATAAAGGCATTAACAAACATAATAGATATTTTTCAGCACGGGGAATCAGATAGATTACTGACGTGGAAACAAAGGTATAAATTGAATACAGATAAAATAAAAACGGGTAAAATACAAGAAGGTGCTGAAGTTGTACGTGATTTATTACGTATGCAGAAAGAAAAAGCACTTAATGCAAGCGAAAAGAAAATGTTAGATAATGCACATGAATTTTTGATTAGTGAACTGGGATTAATTGAAGGTATCACAGAAAATCAAATAAAAAGCTTTTGTTAAGATTCATTGTAGATAATGTATTACATCCCAAAAAAGATCTTGAATTTTTTGGGAATATAATTATAGAACATCAATCATTTCAAAAACATTCAACTCTTTCAAACCACTTTTAAAGCATTAACCTCGTTTGTTATGACTACAATTTAATCCATTTTTATTTTTTAATTTCTTTTACGAATGTTCGAAGTTTAATTCAATACTTCGATAAAATAGTTACTTGATTTTTGCAATCCTGATTCACACTGGCACGGACAAGGAGCCGTAAGGATGAAAGAGAGGTAGGGCTTTCATTGTTTTAGGTATATAAGTTTTTATTTTTAGAAGAATACTGAGCCACTCTCATTCCTATTGTTACGGGATTTTTCATATGTGAGGAGATAATAATTGTTTATTTTCTTTATGTAAAAGAGATAAACGAATTGTTAGCCTTATATGGTCAACTAAAAGAGGTTTCCTAATTAGGAAATCTCTTTAATTTTTGTTTTTATTATTCTTTTTGTTTAATATTCGAATATTTAATGTTAAAGACGTATAAATTGACGTTACTATCTAAAAGTAAGTATGATGCGATTATAGTTAGATTTTTTAGGGGGAAGAAAAATGACAAGTTCAAATAATAAAGCGGCAAGTATTTATGAAGGAACAAATATAAACGCTTGGGGGTCTTTTGAAAATATTGAAGAAACGAAGTTATTTCATCCGATTCAAATTGGATCTTGGTCTCTTCGTAATCGCATAGCGATGGCACCGATGACGAGATGTTTTGCAAATAATGAGACTGGGGTAGTTGGTACTGATGTAGTAGAGTATTATCAAAAACGTGCTGCGGATGGGATTGGATTAATTATTACAGAAGGAATTGTCATTAGCCCGAGAGCAAAAGGGAATCCGGGAGTACCAGGTATTTATACACAAGCGCAAATTGATTCTTGGAAACCTGTTACAGAGGCAGTACATAAAGAAGGCGGAACGATTATTGCTCAAATATGGCATGTTGGACGTATGAGTCATCACGAAATAATTGGTGGTCAAATGCCGCAAGCACCGTCTGCTATTGCTGCGGAGGGTAATGTTCCGCGTTTTCGTAAACCGTTTGATATACCAGAAGCAATGACAATAGAAGAAATAAAAGAAGTTATTGGTCAATATGCACAAGCTGCAAAAAACGCAATCGAAGCTGGGTTTGATGGAGTAGAAATTCACGGTGCACATGGATATTTAATTGATCAATTTACTTATGAATTTGCAAATAAGCGCACAGATAAATATGGCGGGGACTTAAAGCAAAGGTTAACATTTATGAAAGAAGTAACGGAGGCTGTAATTGAAGCAGTTGGAGCTAATAAAACGCTGCTTCGCTTCTCTGCCTTTAAAGGTGATAACCCTGCCTATATGTGGGAAAACCCAGAACTTGCGATTGAAACTTTTGTAAATATGTTCAAAGAAGTTGGATTAACGATGATTCACCCTTCAACGATGAATTATACGCAAGTTATTGCTGACGGAAAGAATTTTCATCAATTAGTAAGAAAATACTGGGATGGTACTATTGTTGGGGTGGGCAATTTGAATCCGAAAGAGGCAGAAGAAGCATTGCAAGAAGGAACAATTGATGTAGCGGCGTTCGGAAGACCATTAATCGCTAACCCAGATTTTGTTCAGCGAATTAAAAAAGCTGAAAGTTTAGTTGAATATGAGGCGAAAGAGCATCTTGCTACGTTAGTGTGAATAAGGATAAAAAGAGAACACATCGAGTGTTCTCTTTTTATTATGGAATTTCATATATAGGGGGAAGCGGAATGAGTGAAGCGCTACTCGTTATTATTAGTATATTGCTCTTTTTGATGCTACTTTTAATTGTCTTTTTTATCATTACATTTTTTATTAAAAAACGGACGCATCATTCTATATTAAAACTGCATCCATACTTAGGTAGAATGCGCTATTTACTCGAAAAAATAGGCCCAGAATTTAGGCAATATTGGTTTGATCATGATACTGACGGAAAGCCTTTTTCGCGCTACGATTTTCAAAGTGTTATGTTTCTAGCAAAATACCGTTCTGAAATACTTGGTTTTGGATCAAAACGGGATTTTGAGGAATCTGGCTATTATATTGCTAATACATTATTCCCCACATTAACAGATGAATTAAGTGTGAATCTCACGCAAGAACGTGAGGGGAAAAAGTATATGATTCATAAAGAAGGGTTATTTTCAAGAAGAGAAAAATTGACAGCGGATACAACAAACCTTTGGTTGTATGAAGAAGATGATGCAATTATAGTCGGCGAAAATCGTAAATATCCATGGAAACTGTATGGGATGTTTGGAGCGTCAGCTACATCTTACGGTGCGATTGGAGAAAATTATATTTTATCAGCTGGGTTTGGTGCAAAAATGGCAGGTGGTTCGTGGATTAATACTGGGGAAGGGGGCGTAATTCCAGAACATTTACATACGGGTGCGAATATCGTTGCGCAAATTGGTCCTGGATTATTCGGATACCGTGACGAGGACGGGAATTTTTCAATGAAGGAATTTATGGAGAAGGCGAAAGAAAGTAATATTAAAGCGTTTGAATTGAAATTTGGGCAAGGAGCAAAAATACGTGGTGGTCATTTAGAAGGACAGAAGGTAAATGAGAAAATCGCTTCCGTTCGGAAAGTACGAGAAGGCGAAACGATTAATTCGCCAAATCGATTTTCATTTATTAATAGTGCGGCAGAGGTTTTGTATTTTATTCAAGATTTGCAAGAAAATGGTGGCAAACCAGTGGGCATGAAAATTGTAATTGGTCAACAGAAGCCTTTGGAAGATTTATTAAAAACAATGAAAGAATTAAACATCTATCCAGATTTTATTACAATCGACGGTTCAGAAGGTGGATCAGGTGCAACGTATAAATCGATGGCAGATAGTATGGGGTTACCGCTTATACCGGCATTACTTACATTTATTGATACGGCGAATCATTACGGTGTTCGGGATAAATTAAAGGTGTTTGCCTCAGGGAAATTAATCACACCAGATAAAGTAGCGATTGCTTTAGCTATCGGTGCAGATGCCGTAAATTCAGCACGCGGCTTTATGATGGCAAGTGGCTGTATTATGGCGCTTCAATGTAATTCAGGGCAATGCCCATCGGGTGTTGCAACTACGAATCCACACTACCAAAAAGCGTTAGATCCATATGAGAAGAAATGGCGAGTAATGAACTACATTATTAGCATGAGATATAGTTTGTTTTCATTAGCGGCAGCGGCGGGGGTAAAGAGCCCGCGCCATTTAACGAGAGAGCATATTGTGTTTAAAGATGAGATGGGGAGAGTAGTTCCACTTTCGGAATTGTTTCCTTCCGTAATTGGGAAGTAAATATGTAGCTGAACAAAAAATATGAGTAAAAAGTCATACATTTGTATGGCTTTTTTGGTTATGGGAAAAGTAGAAGTTTATTACATGAATGTTCCCGCTTGTCTGTTGCTCTTTTTTAAACAAATTATTTGATGGAGATGAGTTATCAGAATATTGTTTTTGATGAAAAAATGAAACGATATACGCATTGACAATAAAAACTAATTAGACTATAATAAATCTCGAATTCAAGGTATTTTTGAAGGATAGTCAAAAACATAAAATCAATATTTTAAATATAATCATAAGAACTGTAGTTTTTTTTGCGGATTATCTCGAATTCGAGATAATTTCTGAGCGAGATGAAATGTGTTAGTTTTTTTGAGAGGCATCTCAAAATTGAGATAAAATAGCATTGCGGATTGAACTTTATCATATGGACAAAATGAATAATGAATTTTAGCAAATAAACGTTTTTTGTAATGAAATAAAAAAGGGCATGGAGAAGATGATGGGTGAGGAATTAAAATTACCACAGCGATATAATCAGCATAGAAAACAGATTGAACAAGGGTTATTACCAATTTAAGTAAGATAACTATACTAATTATATAAGGAATTGAAAGGGGAGAAAAATGATGAAACATGTTTTTCAAAAAGGAAAAGATGAGTCAAAACCAACACTATTATTGCTTCATGGTACGGGAGGAAATGAATTAGATTTATTACCGCTTGCAGAAAGAATTGATCGGGAAGCTTCTGTCTTAAGTGTTCGTGGAAATGTATTAGAAAATGGGATGCCTCGTTTCTTCCGCCGATTAGCAGAAGGTATTTTTGATGAAGAGGATCTTGTTTTCCGTACGAAGGAATTAAATGAATTTTTAAATGAAGCAGCAAAAACATATGAATTTGATAGAGATAATATCGTAGCTGTTGGGTATTCAAATGGAGCAAATATTGCAGCGAGTTTATTATTCCATTATGAAAATGCATTAAAAAGTGCCATTCTTCATCATCCAATGGTTCCAAGAAGAGGGATAGAACTTCCTAATTTAGTAGAGAAAGCAGTGTTTATTGCTGCTGGAACAAATGATCCAATTTGTTCACCTTCTGAGTCAGAGGAATTGAAGATGCTATTAGAAAATGCAAATGCTAATGTAACAATGCATTGGGAAAATAGAGGACATCAATTAACGATGAATGAAGTAGAGAAGGCAACAGAATGGTATGAAAAAATGTTTTCACATGCATAAATAGTAGACTAAATCGAGTGTAAAATCATAAAGATTTTATACTCGATTTTTTTGTTGCAATTTAAGGGGTTAAAAGAGAATAGGAAAGTTATGTTAAAATAAAAGTAAAGGGGTTCCTGTTTTGTTAATGAGCAGGAGTGTCGATTATTCTAATAATGGGGGAAACTATTAGATGGCAAACTACGAAAATGAAGAAATGCTAACGGGAGGCAATGTCTCAAACGTATATCGTTCAGAAGATACAGTTCGACGAGAATTAAAGCAAGGCAGTACCAAAATTCATAAGCTATTAAATCATTTAGAAAATAAAGGTTTTAGTTATGCACCAAAGTTTTTAGGTATTGATGATAAAGATAGAGAGATATTATCATTTATTGAAGGGAAAGCTGGTAATTATCCTTTAAAAGAGTACATGTGGTCTAATGATGTTTTAAAAGAAATAGCGAAGATGCTCCGTCTTTATCATGATGCTGTGAGTGATTTTCCTTTATCAGATGATTGGAAACCAATGGATAATACTCCAAATAAAATAGAGGTTGTATGCCACAATGATTTTGCAATATATAACATTATTTTTAATAACGAAAAACCAGTAGGTATTATTGATTTTGATGTTGCTGGTCCTGGACCAAGACTTTGGGACATAGCCTATACTCTTTACACTTGTGTCCCATTAAGTAGAGTTTATTATACGGAAACAGGTAAGGCAGTTTATTATAATTCATTACAGCATGTGGAACGTATAAAGCAAAGGATTAAATTGTTTTTTGAGTCCTATAAAGGTGAGGGGATGGACGAGGATTATTTGGAGATGGTACTTCTACGATTAGAAGGATTATGTAAATACATGAAAAGAAAAGCAAAAGAAGGCGATATGAACTTCCAAAAGATGATAGATGAAGGACACCTTGAACATTACGAAAAGGATATTAAATTTATTCGTGAACATGGAAGAGAATGGATGTCATGAAATGCGTTTTATACGCTAAAAAGCTCAGAGTCATATAGGGACTTTGAGCTTTTTAGCGTATTAGTGTAGATGTTTTCCACAATAACTGAACTACTTATAACAGATATCTTTTACTATATTCATGTAGCATAGTTAAGAGTTTGTTACAGGCTGAGCTGTAGCAACTGGTAATTGGATATCGACAGTTGTTCCTATGTTTAATTCACTTGAAATGAATAATTTCCCGTGATGCTCTTGAATGATTTTATAGCACATCATTAAGCCAAGGCCAGTTCCTTTTTCTTTCAAGCTATAAAAAGGTTCGCCAAGACGAGCCATGCGCTCTTCAGGAATCCCACAACCTTCATCGATAATGCGTATTGAAACAAAATCATTTTCTAACGAAGTTGTTTGAATGAATATGTTACCACCATCAGGCATCGCCTCGATCGCATTTTTTAATATGTTAATAAAAACTTGTTTTAATTGACTACTGTCACATTGAATGTCAGAAATATAATCGAAATGGTCCATAATGATATGAACGCTATGCATAATTGCTGTTGGTAAAATAAAAGTTACAACTTCTTCAATTAATGTTTGTACGTTGCATGTATGAATAGATAACACTTGTGGTTTAGACATCGCCATAAATTGGCTTGTTATAGATTCCATTTGTGAAATCTCACTCAGCATAACGTCCACATACCATTTATTTTTCTCATTTATTTCTGGATGTAATAATGTTAAAAATCCTTTTAATGAAGTGAGCGGGTTTCTAATTTCATGTGCAATTCCAGCTGTCAGTTGTCCTACTACTGCAAGCTTTTCGGATTTTCGTAATAACTTTTCAGTTTCTTTTAGTTCGGTAACGTCTCTTCCCATTACTATAAGACCTTTACGTGAGCCATCAGGGTGGAAGAGTGGGACTTTTGAAATACTTAAAACTAGGTCGAAATCATCTCTATGTATAATAAATTCCTCTCCGTGAAGAATTTGTCCTTTTTGCCATGTTAGTTCATCGACTTCTTCACAATGCAAAAAAGATTCGCGGTACGCTTCGTTATATTGAATGAGTTCATTATCTCTTTTTCCATGATAAGGTACGTTATGGAAATTGAAACAAGAAAGCGCATAGTCATTCGCCTCAAGCCAGCGTCCTTCATGATCCTTAAAAATAACAAACGCAGGCATCGAATTCATTAATGTGCGTAATCGTTTCTCACTCTCTTGTAATACTTTCTCAATTCTTTCTGATTTTTCAAGGGGTTTCATAATGGCATATACACCTGTTAAACGATTTTTAACAAAAATAGGAACTAATTTTGTTACGACATCTAGTAAATATCCGTCTTTATGATAAATAGAGACGATATACTCTTTTTGATTGTCAGCTGAAGTATTTTTTATGTATTGTAGCACTTGATCAGAAATATGTGCTTCTAAAATAGAAGTGATTGTTTTTCGCTCCAATTCGTTAGAAGTATAACCTAATATTCTTTCAGCAGAGGGGTTAATATGTAAAATAACTCCTTCTAAATTCAATGAAATAATACTATCAGGGTTATGTTCAAAAAGAGATGCATACATTTCTGCTAAAGAACGATTTTGTATATGGTTTCGCAGGCGTCCAGATACGTTTGGTTGACGCTTTTTTTGAGTAGATGAATATTTTTTACGACTCATAATATTTCCTCCGTACAACTGGCATCTAAAAAAGATGGATCTATTAATAACTATAATATAGGTGTGATGTGTATTTCTATAAAAAATGGAAATTACATAGTGAATTTTCTTTTTTATTTTTAGTGGAAGGTATAAAAGGTAGTAATAAGAGAATCTTATATTGTTTTATTAATTTTTTGTAAGTTACATGAATGTATTTTCGTTATAACATTAGACTAGAAGAGGGGGAGAAAAATGAAAAGCTATATTCAAGGAATTGATCATGTACAAGTGGCGGCACCTGTAGGATGTGAAGAAGAAGCACGAGAATTTTATGGTAATAAAATTGGTATGAAGGAAATTCCGAAACCAGAAGAGTTAAAGAAGCGTGGCGGATGTTGGTTTAAGTGTGGAAATCAAGAGATTCATATTGGAGTCGAGCAAAACTTTAATCCAGCTAAAAAAGCGCATCCAGCTTTTTATGTTTTGAAAATTGATGAATTTAAACAAGAGTTAATAAAGCAAGGTGTTGAAGTAATAGATGATAATGCACGACCAGACGTGATTAGATTTTACGTATCAGATCCGTTTGGAAATCGAATTGAATTTATGCAAAATAAAAACTAGGTGAAGGTCCACCTAGTTTTTTATGCTTTTCTAAACAATCCTAATACTTCAACAGTTTCTGTAATATTAACGAATGCATGAGGATCAATTTCGGAAATCGTTAGTTTCATACTTGCTAATTCTTCACGAGAAACCACTGTCATAAGTACACGTTTTTTCTCGTTTGAATAAGCACCTTCACCATCAAGTAACGTAATTCCGCGTACTACAGTTGAAAGAAGCTTTTTTTTCATTTCTTCCGCTTGATTTGTTACAATCATAAGTGTAACTTTACGATGTTTTGTATGAACGGCATCAATTACTTTACCAGTTACATAAATTGAAAGTAAGCTTGTAAGGGCAACATCCCAAGTGAAGAAAAATCCTGCAATGACAACAACAACTGTATTTAATCCAATAAGGAATCCACCAAGTTTAATATCGCGTTTACGAGATAACAACATACCGATAATATCAAATCCACCAGTTGAACCATGGCAGTTAAAGACAAGGCCAATACCAGCGCCGGCGATGACACCGCCAAATACAGAAGATAAAAGTGGGTCTGTTGCTACGACTTTTACAGGAACATAGTATAGTGCAACAGATAATACAATTACAGAGACAACTGTGTTAAAAATTACTTTTTTTCCAAGACCTATGTATCCTAAAATAAGGATAGGTAAGTTCAATACAAAGTTAATAACGCCTGTGTTTACAGGGGTTGCAATCCCTAAAATAATAGCAATTCCGCCAATTCCACTACTTAAAATTTTATGGGGGATAAGGAAAAGATTAAAGGCAATCGCAATAATAATAGAACCAAAAATAACACCAAGAAATCTGACCATCTTTTTCCCGTCCTTCACTAAATAATCATATTATTTCAAGATTATATATGAAATTGAAAGTTTTAGGTGAAAACAGTTTATTTCGGAAAATTAGATTAATCTAAATAGTTCGAGTATTTAATGATTTGAAAGGGGATACAGATATGAAGATAACGACGTATCAACAGAAAAGTCCTTTAAAACAAGAATGTGAGGATTCATTTTTTTTTAATGAACATAACAACATGATGTACGGTGTATGTGATGGCGCAACGCCACTTGTCCCGTTTTGTGATGAAGAAGGACATAATGGAGCATACATCGCTTCGCATTTATTTGCAAGTCATTTTACTTCGTTACGGGAGATTAATAGTTTACAAGGTGAAGTTGCAAAGGCGAATGAATTATTGCAAAACAAGATGCTAGAGTACAAGGTTGATACGAGAAAAAAAGACCATCTGTGGTGTACATGTATTGCAGCAGTTCAAATAGAAGGCGAAAAACTTGAATATGCACAGTTAGGTGATTGTATGGTCGTTGCAATACTTCAAAATGGAGCGATGAGAGTATTAACGAAAGATACGGTTCAAGGAATTAGTAAACGTGCAAAAAAGAAGAGAGAGGAAGATAGAGAAAAGGGATTACCTGTACCTGAAGAACACGTTTTTCAAGATGTTCGGGAGCAGTTAAAATACAATCGCTATCTTGCAAATATGCCAAACGGCTACTCAGTTGCAAATGGGATGAAAGAAGCTATGGATTATTTACAATATGGTGAATTACAGGTAGCTGAAGTAAGTGGGATTTTTATTTGTTCAGACGGATTGTTTCACCCAGAGTGGTCGTTAGAACAAACTGTAGCATATATAAGAAAGAATAGTATAAAAGAATATGTAGCAATCATTGAAAGGTTAGAAGGAGAAAATAGAATAAGACCAGATGATAAAACAGTTATTATGATTGATTTGTAAGAGGAGGATGTTCATATGGAAATTAAATGTGCAAATTTAACATTTCAAAATGAGTTAGTTCCTTTAGAAAAAGTAAATAAACTGATTATCCACCATACGTCAGAAGATGGATGGGATGTGTATAAAACTCACGAATTTCATCAAAAGGTAAGAGGATGGAGCGGGATTGGTTACAATTATTTTATTGAAGAAGATGGAACTGTAGTCGAAGGACGAGGTTTACATATTGGAGCACATGCGAAAGATAATAATAGTGATACAATTGGAATATGTATGACGGGAAATTTTGATAAATATGATCCAACTATTGTACAAATGAATTCATTATATTCTTTATGTAAAATGTTTATGAAGCAGTTTGCCATAGAGAAAGGAAATATACTCGGCCATAGGGAGTTAGAAGGGGTTACAAAAACTTGTCCAGGAAATCGCTTTTCTATGGTAGAGTTAAGAAAAGTATTATCTTAAATATAGAGGAGTAACTCATGATGATGAACATAAAAATACCGACTGATAAAAAAGAAGAGCTTGTAGCACAAATTCAGCAATTTTTCGTTGAAGAAGATTTAGATGAGATTGGACGTTTTCAAGCAGAACGTTTAATAGAAGAAATGATTAAATTAGTAGGACCATTTGCATACAATCAAGCAATTGGAGATGCAAGAAAACTTGTAACTGAAAAGTTATCAAATATTGAAGAAGATTTATATGTGTTAGAGAAGAATGAGGGTAAATAAAAAAGAGCCAGATGGCTCTTTTTTATTTGTTTTCTTTATGCTCTGTATATTCATGTATTTTTTCTTTTACATTACCGATTGTGTCTTTAGCAGTGCCTTTCACCTTATCCCATTTTCCTTCGGCTTGTAATTTTTTATTGTCAGTTACTTTCCCGACAACTTCCTTTACTTCACCCTTTACCTTATCAATGGCACCTTCTACTTTTTCTTTTAAACCATGATCATGTTTAGTCATACATTTCTCCTCCTTGTAGTTTGAGTAGAATTCTCTTTTCATATTGCAAGTTGAATGATGTATCTAGTAATAGCGTAACAAATTTAGTTTGAATATTCAAATGAGTAACAGGATAGAAAGGTAATTGTCATAAAATGTATACATTCGTAATGGAAAGAAAAAGAAAGTTAATTACATGTCTTTCGCAGTCCATATTGATTTTGTATAAGCGATTTTCATATGGGCACGTTCCATATTATTTTGACTGCCGCTACCAAAGTGAGCTTGTCCAACTATTAAATTGCAATTGGATTCAACAGCGGTCTCAATCCGTTTTTGAATTAATGCAGTATGACAACCTTTACGTTGAAATTCTGGCAAAGTAGCAGAAGCAGCTAATGAAGCAACACCTTTATTTATATAAAGTACCCCTATACTAGCAGGAGTGTTTTGAACTTCGGCTATGAAAAAATGCCAGCCGGATTTATTGTAGAGAATTTCGTTATTTTGGTGCACACCATATTTTGTAAAGGATGGCATGTTAAATCCACGTACATATATGTCTGCAAAAATATCAAATTCATTTTCTTTTAGTTGGCGTACTGAAATGTTAGAAGGCAGCAGCGATGGGTCTTCTCTTGGTAAACTATATAAAGCGGTATGGAAGCTAGATTGATAAAATTTTTTTTGAGATAAGTATTGAAATAATTCAGTTGTACCTTGCGCTGGTGTAATTTCAAAACGGCAAGGGATTTGTAGTGATTGATAATAAGCGATGATTTCATCTATCTCATCTGTATTTGTAAATGTAATGCCCTTTACTGTATTAAAAGCAGGACCAGCAATTACTTTTGATGAAAAGGCAGTGGCACTCCCGAACTTTTTCATTTGTACTTGCATTGGGTTGCCGCTTATTGTTTGTAGTGCCTCTAATCTAGAAGAAAGCATATGTATTTCTGCGTTTTCAATTTCTTGTGCTGTATTGACTGTCATAATTGTACTCATACGATTCCTCCGTCAATTAATATAGTTCATAGTACATATACGATTTTTCTTCTGAGATTCCTGTTGAAATGTAAGAGAATAAGAGGTTTTTTGGAAGGGAAATGGAAGCGAACTGTCGAAGGGAGTGGAAACAGATTAAAGGTGGTGCTCTCATGAAACAGAAAGACGTGCAGACATGCTCTCATTGCGGTTCTCAAAACATAGGAGAAGGTGAGTTTGTCGGATATGCACAAATAAGGAAAAAGGAAACGATGTTTACATCATCTCCAGTAGATGCTTATATTTGTACGGATTGTGGTCATATTCTCTCATTAAAAGTACGGAATTATGAAAAGTTTAAAGAAAAGCCGTTATGATTGATAAGAAGTGGTCGTATCCAACGTTGTATACAGAACGTCTTATCTTAAGAAAAATTGATATGAGTGATATTTTACATATATTTGAGTATGCCTCAGATAAAGAGATGACAACTTATACTGTATGGGATGCTCATCAATCGTTACATGACACACAAAAATATATAGAAAAAATTGTGAGCGGGTATGAGAAAAAAAGTAGCTCCCCTTGGAATCTTATTAAAAGAGGAACAAAAACTCATAGGGACGTGTGGATTTATAAAATATGATGTAACTGAACATAAAACAGAAATTGCGTACGCCTTATCACGAAAATATTGGGGTAGAGGATTAGCTACCGAGGCGGCTTCAGCTTTTTTTAGCTATGGTTTTAATGAGTTACGTCTTAATAGTATTGAAGCAGGATGTAATTCAGAAAATGAAGCATCTGAAAAATTAATGAAACGTTTGAATATGGAATACGATTGTACAATTCAAAAGGATTTGTTCATTAAAGGTAAGTATCGTGATACGAAAAGGTATTGTATATCTAGGAAAAGATATATGAATCAATGAAATATTTTATATTGAAAACTCCTTTAATTGAATAAGGGGGTTTTTGTTTTACATATAACAATAATTACCTTTAATTGTTATAATTGGTTATTGAGAAATGTTGTTTTTCTTAATACCACAATCATAGAAGAAAACTAGCTAAATCGTATAGAAAACCGCTATATAACACAATCGCAACCGTAAGTTGACAAAGTGCAACCGCAGGAAGATAGAGATAGGGGCAATGTTTGCATACAATTTAGTTAAGAAAACAAAGGGGGACACACATATGGGATTTGGTGAAAAGCTTTTTAAATTAAGAAAGGAAAAGGGCCTTTCTCAAGAAGCATTAGCTGAGAAATTAAACACAACAAGGCAAGCAGTTAGTAAATGGGAAAACGGTCAAGGATTTCCTGAAACTGAAAAGTTAATAATGATTGGAAATGTATTTGAAGTATCTCTTGATTACTTATTAAAAGAAACTGCTGAACAAAGTAATGAAACTGAACATGGTTATTATGTAAGTAAGGAAATGGCAGAAGGGTATATAGTGTACGGACAAAAGATTTCAAAATATATCGCGTTAGGGTTTAGTTTGCTTATTTTATCTACAATACCGTATTTATTATTCAAAGAAGATGTAACAATGTCGACATTTCTTGTCATTATTATTGCTGTCCTTGGAATTGGAGCAATGATGGTACCTGCAACGATAGAAGAGAGTCGATACAATGTATTAAAAAAAGAAGAATTACTATTTGATCAAAACTTTTTAAAAGAATTGACAAAAAGATATGAAGTAATTAAGAAGAGGTATGCTGCAGTGATGATTGTTGGATTTTGTTTTATTGCAGCAGGAGCGATACCATTTTTATTTGAGAAAAAGCATATCACTTCAGGCGAATTAGTGCAGTATTATCCGTACTGTGTTGTACTTATTGCTATTGGAGTCTATCTTTTTGTTCGTGTTGTAGGAGTGTGGGAGATGTATCGAATTTTAGTAGAAAATAAAGAATATAGCAACCGTATTATTTTTAAACTAAAAAAGAAAGTGAGAGAAAAAGTGGATAATTTTTAATAGGAGAAAATCTATTTTTATCCCGCATTAACGGGCAGTAGGATCCCCACCTCAAAATTCAGAGAAAGAAAAGAAGTTAGGTGGG
>NZ_JBALMG010000099.1:25555-41726 GCF_036963225.1 Bacillus sp. JJ783
AAGTTTCACTTTATTAAAAGTTAAGATAGGAGTGAAATGATGTCAAACGTTCTAGAAATTAAAAATTTAAGTAAATCATTTGGAAGCAAAGTTGTTTTAAAAGATGTTACATTCAATGTGCCATCAGGATCAATTGTTGGATTCATTGGTGACAATGGGGCAGGTAAATCAACAACATTTAAAACAGTACTAGAATTAATTTCTAAAGATAGCGGTACAGTAAAAATATTTGGTGAAGAAAATATAAATAAAGATGCCAAGATTAAGGGGAAGATTGGAGTTGTATTTGATGCTATGAATCTACCAGCTCATCTTACAATAAAACAACTAAATAAGGTTTTTGAAAAAATGTTTGAATCTTGGGATAGAGAAAATTTTTACCGATTAGTTCATTCTTTCTCTTTACCTACTAATGAAAAAGTAGGCAGATTTTCCCGTGGGATGTCAATGAAACTATCTATAGCTGTCGCATTGTCGCATAATGCAAAATTATTAATCCTAGATGAAGCGACGGGAGGTCTTGATCCTTCATCTAGAGAGGAGGTGTTAGAGGAATTAAAAAGTTTTGTGAGTAAAAGTAATGGTGGTATATTACTTTCTTCTCATATTATGAGTGATGTAGAAAAAATAGCTAGCCACCTTATCGTTATAAAAGATGGAGAAATTTTATTGAATGAAGAAAAGGATAAGGTTTTGAATAGTTATGCCATTGTAGATGTTAATGAGGAACAACTAAATTTAATCAACAAAGATATAGTTGTGGTGAAAAGGAATCATGGTTCTTATTTCAATGTACTTGTATCAGATGTACATACATTACCAAGTGGGATTGCTCATAGAACCATTTCTATAGAAGAAATAAGTGTTTTATTAACGAGGAGTGAAAAATAAATGAAAGGTTTATTATTGACAAACTATTATCTAGTGTATCGAACTTTCTTTATGTTCATGGGAATAGCGATATTAGGATCGGGATTCGTTTTTTATTTTGGCAATGCTTCAATGTACCGTTTAATTGCTACATTCATTATCTTATTTGCTGCGATTCCTGCACTTGAAGTTATTAAATATGAGAGTAAGTCGGGTTATGAAAAATATGTACTTACTTTACCGGTTACTAGAAATAACATTGTGCAAAGTCACTATCTTTTCTATTTTTTAGTTGTAATTATTGGTACTTTATTATCGTATGGAATATTTTATGTACATGGTTTAGTTTCAGATACACCAATTGATGATGATATATTTAAGAGTGTTTCTTTAGGGACGTTCATAATTCTTAATGCCGGAGCAATAGCCTATCCACTCCTCTATGTTTTTGGAGCAGAAAAATCTGATGCTATTACAATTGGAGGCGCATGCGGGGGACTTGTTACTTATTTTGGATTGCAAAGTGTAATTGGCTATCTAATAGAACAATTTCCAATATCAAATTTAAATTCATCTGTATACGTTTCAATTCTATATACAATATTTGGCGTTATCATATATATCTTTTCTTTTTTTATTTCGGTATTTATATATCGTAAGAAAGAATTTTAGTATATTTTATCTTAGTATTTTCTGAATTATTTCCAAAGAAATAATTCAGAAAATACAGAAAAATATCGTAATTTTTTGTAGAAGTCTGTTATAATGAACAAAATGAAAACGCTTTAAAGGGAGGATGTAAACAATATGATGATGAATGTACCTCTAACGATTAGTTCTATGATGGAAAGGGCAGAAAAACTATTCCCAAAGAAAGAAATCATTTCACGGACACATGATACAGTTACGACATTAACGTATAAGCAGCTAGGGGAAAGGACAAGAAGACTTTCCAGTGCGTTAAAAAAGCTTGGAATTAAAGAAGGCGAGCGCATAGGAACGTTAGCGTGGAATCATCATCGACATGTAGAAGCATATTTTGCTATTCCAGGTATTGCTTCCGTATTACACACAATTAATATTCGTTTATCTCCTCAACATATTTCATACATTATTCAACATGCAGAAGATCGTATTTTACTTATTGATGAAGATCTTGTACCACTCATTGAGAATATCCAGTCTGAATTATCGACTGTACAAGCATACATTATTATGACTGATAAAGAGGAGCTCCCAAAAACTACACTTCAGCCTGTATATCATTATGAGAAACTTTTAGAAGAAGGCGACCCAAATTTCCAATTTGTTAAAGATATTGATGAAAATACACCTGCTGGTATGTGTTATACGTCAGCGACTACAGGGAATCCAAAAGGTGTTGTTTATACACATCGTAGTACAGTGTTGCACTGTATGGCACTCGGATTAGCGGATACGACAGCTTTATCGGAAAGTGATGCAGCAATGGCTATTGTGCCAATGTTTCATGTGAACGCTTGGGGACTTCCTTTTGCAGCTACTTGGTTTGGGTCAAAACAAGTTCTTCCGGGACCGATGTTTACTCCGAAAATTTTATTAGAAATGATTCAAACTGAAAAAGTAACGATAGCTGCGGGTGTGCCGACAATTTGGCTCGGTGTTTTACAAGAGTTAGAAAATAATAGTTATGATTTATCTAGTATAACGAGATTACTATGCGGAGGCGCAGCTGCACCGAAAAGCGTTATTAAAGCGTTTGAGCAAAAATATAATGTTCCTTTCGTACATGCATATGGCATGACTGAAACGAGTCCACTCGTAACGCTTGCACGTCTAAAAAGCTATGAAACAGATTTGGCGTATGAAGAACAACTTGAGATAAGATCGAAGCAAGGATATCTTGTTCCTGGTGTAGAGATGAAAGTAGTCGGTACAAATGGTGAAGTGAAGTGGGATGGTACGGAGATGGGAGAACTATGTTTACGAGCGCCATGGATCGCTGCAAGCTATTATAACGATGAGCGTACGGTGGAAGGGTTCCGTGATGGATGGTTATATACTGGCGATGTCGTTACAGTCGATGAGGAAGGTTGCGTCAAAATTGTTGATCGTACGAAGGATGTTATTAAAAGCGGTGGAGAATGGATTTCCTCCGTTGACCTTGAAAATGCTCTAATGGCACATGACGCTATATTTGAAGCGGCTGTCGTTGCAATTCCACACCCGCAGTGGCAAGAGCGTCCAGTTGCCTGCGTTGTACAAAAGAAAAATAGCACTGTTACAAAAGAGGAACTATATGAATTTTTAAAACCACAGTTTGCGAAGTGGTGGTTACCAGACGATATTGTATTTATGGAGGAAATTCCGAAAACATCTGTTGGGAAGTTTTTAAAACAGGCGCTTAGGAAAGAACTTGAGCATTTGCATAAAGAGAAGTGATTGAATTTATATTTGTAAACTTATGTAGAAATAAGGTTGACAAAGGGTGGATAGAAAGATAATATAACTCCTATAATATGTTACCTAAAATCTAATTTGAGTTTACAAATAGGAGAAGCAAATATGAATACAAAAAACTTAGTTTTCGTCGCTTTATTTAGTTCTATTATGGGAGTGTTAGGGTTAATACCTCCAATTGCTCTTGCTATTACACCAGTTCCGATTACATTACAATCACTTGGTGTTATGCTTGCTGGTGGACTGTTAGGATCACGTCTCGGTGCATTAAGTCAGCTTATTTTCTTACTTATAGTTGGAGTTGGAGCACCATTACTTGCTGGTGGACGCGGGGGTCCAAGTGTATTTGTTGGGCCAAGTGCAGGATATTTACTTGGTTATATCGTTGGAGCGTTTGTCATTGGATATTTAATTGAGCGTTTACGTGAAGTTTCTATTATAAAAGTATTATGCATTAATATAATTGGTGGTATTTTCGTAGTTTATGTATTTGGTATCATTGTCCAAGCTTTCGTAATGGATATTTCCGTATGGGAAACGATGAAAGTAAGTGTCGTATTTTTACCAGGTGATTGCATAAAAGCGATTATAGCAGCAATTCTCGTGACAAGATTACATCGCTCATTGAAACATATTATTACGCCTGCTTTAAAGAATAAAAAAATTACAAATGCAGGATAAGAAAAAGGAGAAACACGTTACTTACGTGTTTCTCTTTATTATTTTGTAAAGAAAGGACGTCACATATGGAGATTACAAAAGAATACAAAAAGTATGCCTCTTTACAACCGAATAAAATAGCGATTAAAGAAAATGATAGAGTGTTAACATATAAAGATTGGTTCGAGTCAGTTTGTAAAGTAGCAAACTGGTTGAATGAAAAAGAATCGAAGAATAAAACAGTAGCAATTGTATTAGAAAATTGTACTGAGTTTTTACAAATATTTGCGGGTTCCGCAATGGCTGGATGGGTTTGTGTGCCGCTAGATATAAAATGGAAACGAGATGAACTTAAAGAAAGAATAGCGATTAGTAAACCGGATATTATTGTGGCGGAGCAGTATAGGCTTAGTGATATATCCTGCGAAGAAGGAAGGGTTATTGAGATTGAAGAATGGAAAGAAATGATTGAGAACTATCTTCCTACATATCATCCTGTAGAAAATGTACAAAACGCTCCTTTTTATATGGGATTTACATCAGGATCGACTGGAAAAGCAAAAGCATTTTTACGTGCTCAACAGTCATGGGTATATAGTTTTAATTGCAATGTACATGATTTTTATATGAAAAATACAGATTCTATTTTAATAGCTGGGACGCTTGTTCATTCTTTATTCTTATATGGAGCAATAAGTGCCTTATATTTAGGACAAACGGTACATATAATGAGAAAGTTTGTACCAGTTCAAGTGCTATCTAGTATAAAGATAGAGAATATTTCTGTAATGTATACAGTCCCTACAATGCTTGAGTCTTTGTATAAAGAAAATAAAGTAATTGAAAGTGAAATGAAAATTATTTCATCAGGAGCGAAATGGGAAGCTGAAGCAAAAGAAAAGATGAAAAATGTGTTTCCTTATGCAAAAAGATATGAGTTTTACGGTGCGTCTGAGCTAAGCTTTGTAACGGCATTGGTTGAAGGAGAGAGTGAAAGAAAACCGAATTCAGTAGGAAAACCTTGTCATAATGTACAAGTTCGAATATGTAATGAAGCAGGAGAAGAAGTGCAGAAAGGCGAGGTAGGAACTGTTTATGTGAAAAGTGATCAGTTTTTTATGGGATACATATTGGATGGGGTTTTAATTCCAGAGTTGACTGTAGATGGTTGGATGACAGTGAGAGATGTAGGTTATCAAGATGAAGAGGGATTTATATACATTGTCGGTAGAGAGAAGAATATGATTATTTTTGGAGGAATCAATATTTTCCCAGAAGAAATAGAAAGTGTATTACAGACACATCCAGCTATTGATGAAATAGTTGTTGTTGGTATAAAAGATAGTTATTGGGGTGAAAAACCTGTCGCTATCGTAAAAGGAAGTGCTACGAAGCAACAATTAAAGAGCTTTTGCCTACAACGATTATCCTCTTTTAAAATACCGAAAGAATGGCATTTTGTAGATGACATCCCTTATACAAGTAGCGGGAAAATAGCTCGTAATGCAGCAAAAAGTATCATTGGAAATCAGGAGAAGATATATGAATAGAGCAGTTATTGTAGAAGCGAAAAGGACACCCATTGGTAAGAAAAATGGGATGTTGAAAGATTATGAAGTTCAGCATTTAGCAGCACCAATTCTTTCGTTTTTAAGTAAAGGAATTGAGAGAGAAATAGATGATGTTATATTAGGGAATGTTGTTGGACCGGGAGGAAATATTGCAAGGCTGTCTACTTTAGAAGCGGGACTCGGTTATCATATTCCTGGTGTAACGATTGACCGGCAATGTGGTGCTGGATTGGAAGCAGTACGTATGGCGTGTCATCTCATTCAAGGGGGAGCAGGTAATTGTTATATCGCCGGGGGAGTAGAGAGTACAAGTACGTCATCTTTTCAAAAGAGAGCGCGGTTTTCACCTGAAATACTTGGAGATCCTGATATGGGAGTAGCGGCTGAATATGTCGCGGAGCGTTATAACATAACGAGGGAAATGCAAGACGAGTACGCTTGTCTTAGTTATAAACGGACCCTGCAAGCGTTAGAAAATGGATATATACAAGATGAAATATTGTCACTTAATGGATTATTAGATGAATCTATAAAGCGAGAAATGAATTATGAAAGAATGATAAAGAGAACGAAACCTGTATTTTTACAAAATGGAACAGTAACAGCAGGGAATTCGTGTGGTGTAAATGACGGGGCATGTGCTGTTCTTGTAATGGAAGAGGGGCAAGCCCGGAAATTAGGATATAAGCCTTTTCTTCGTTTCGTTCGCAGTGCTGTAGTTGGAGTGAATCCAAACCTTCCGGGAACTGGTCCGATATTTGCTGTACAAAAACTACTTAGAGAAATGAATTTAGTGATAGAAGATATTGATTGTATTGAGATGAATGAAGCGTTTGCCGCTAAAGTTGTTGCATGTGCGCAAACGTTACAAATTCCGTATGAAAAGTTAAATGTAAATGGTGGTGCAATAGCGCTTGGTCATCCGTACGGTGCGTCTGGAGCTATGCTTGTAACGCGCTTGTTTTATCAGGCTAAAAGAGAGCATATGAAATATGGAATTGCGACATTAGGAATTGGTGGGGGAATTGGGCTTGCTCTTTTATTTGAAAAAGTAGAAGACTAGCAAGTTAACTAGTTTTCTACTTTTTGAGGAATATATGCATTACTACCAGGTTTTGCTTTTATTTCGTTCCAAGCAGCGATAGCATCTGTTTTTGATTTTCCTTTGTTGCTTGGGTCTTCGAAAAAAGCACGTGTAAAACGATTGTATTCAAACTGTGCGCTGATAGTTGTTTTATAGGAGGGGTCTTTTTTACGTTTGTTTTCTTCATGCCAAAACGTTATCGCGTCTTCATATGTTTTTCCGATATTCTCTTTAAAAAACTTTTGAAGGGCTACTGTAAAGCGGAAGTTTGCTCCAATTTTTTCTTTGAAAAAAGCACGCACATCTTCACTACAACGATGATTTTCGGTAATGATCGTTTGTAAAGAAAGTTCTTTATGGGAAACGGCTGTTTTACTCACTTTTTGATGAAAACTGTTTTGTAATACTTTACCCGTAGTTAAATAATGTGAGATACGCCCGCTTATTTCGATCTTAGAGCCACTAGTTGGTAAATCATGATCACGACAAAATGTTTGCAGTTCTGTTTTTAACCAATAATAGTTTTTGAAATCTTCAAGAGATATAGACTTTGTTAAAGGTGGGCGCATGCATATAACAACTTCTTTCTTCCATAATTTTCTTTAATTATAAAACGTACGTTCTTTTTATGGAAGGATTTATTTGTAAATTTAATAGAAAAAGGGGAGAGATTATGACGAATGTAATGTAAGTTCGGGTTACTGGAATTTTAATTGAAGACGAAAAGGTATTGCTAGTAAAACAAAAAGAGATGCCACCTAGTCAAAAAGCTTCACTAGATGACATCTTCCTCATAAAATAATCTACACAGCTGATTGTAAAGAAGAAACAAGTTGATTTAAAAACTTGTCCCCAGTCATAATCGCTTTCCCGCCACCACGAGCACTCTTTTTATTTCCGCCACCTTTTCCTTCAATTGTAGGAAGGGCATCTTTTAAAAGAGCATTCATATCGAGTGTCACTGCTTTACCACAAGCAAGAATACATTGTAGTTTGTCATCATTTTCAATGACGAAATACGTAATTGCATGCTCTTGTTGTTCTGTAATAATAGCAGAAAGTTTTGCGATTTCTTGCATAGAACGATTTATAAATACTTTAGAAATAAGTGTTCCAGCGTGTATTTCTTCTGGCTGTTGCAATAATTCATTCGCTTCTGCAAATAATAATTTTTCATTCATTGCTTGTACTGCTTTTTCGTTTTCTTTTTGAGAAGTAAGAATCTGTGCTACTTTTGCTGGAATATCAGTTTCGCTACTGTTTAATTGTTTAGAAACATTTTTCATAATTTGTTGCTGTTGTCCCATTAGTTTAAGTGTGCGCCAACCAGCGATAAATGTTAAGCGGATGCCACCTTTATTGCGCTCCCAATTAAGTACTTGAATAGGACCTACTTCACCTGTATGTTTCGGGTGTGTTCCACCACAACCGTTGTAGTCATAGTTTTCGATGATAACAACCCGTATATTTTCTGTCATAGTTGGTTCTTTGCGAAGGGGTAACACTTTGGCCTCTTCTAAGTTCATCCATTCAATACGAATAGGGTGGTTTTCAAAAACAATTTGATTAGCAATTTGTGCGGCCTTCTCAACAGTTTCTGTAGAAAGGTTAGCAGTTTCTAAATCAATTGTTACCGTTTCTTTTCCGAGATGGAACCCAATTGTTGGTATGTCAAAATGGTCCCAAAAAGCAGCAGATAAAACGTGCTGAGCTGTATGTTGCTGCATATGATCAAAACGGCGCTCCCAATCTATTTTACCCTCTACTTCTTCTGTATGTAATTGTTCTATTATGAAATGACGAATTTCTCCATTTACTTCTTCAACGTTACTTACCGGAATACCATTTAAAGTTCCAGTGTCGTGTGGTTGTCCGCCGCCTGTTGGATAAAATGCAGTTTCATTTAAGACAACATATAAGTTTCCTTCTGTATCATGCTCTTGTTTTATAACTTTAGTTGTAAAGGTTTGCTGATAAGCGTCGATGTAATATAATTTTTGCTCCAATTTTCTTTCCCCTTTCGTGTTAGCTAGTTTCATTGTAAAGCAATTGAAATTAGTTTCCTAATATTTCAGAAGAAAGAAACTATTTTTAGAATTTTCTTGCTATAATAAGAAGAAAATGCGGGGGTGGAATGAATATGTTATATGAAAACGGCGTAGATAAACTGCTTAGTTTAAGCAGAAATATTTCCGAATTATATCGAGAACTAAATGAAATGACCCGGATTTTAACGGATTGTAACCGAGAAAGTGTGAAATTTGATCGGTTATATGTAAAGGAGTTACTTTGGAAGAAAGAAGATGTAATAGAAAAATATGAACAACTACTTGTACAACTTTGTATTAATGAATGCTTTGATTTAAAAAGTGTCATTACAGGGGAATATAGGTATACATATGAGGAAGTAGAAAATATAGTTTTACAATTTAATGAAAGATATAATGTTGCGATTTTAATTAAAGATGTTTGTAAGGAATTACAGTTTACATATGGCATTGATATGGACATATCGAGAACAGCTCGGGTGCAAACATCTCAAGTATAAAAAGGAAAAAGAAAGCAGATCCTTTGCTTTCTTTTTTTATGTAGGAAAAGGGAGAGTAGGTTAGAGATGAAGGGGAAGTTACAACAGATTCATCCGCTTGGAATGACAATTATAATAGGGACTCTATTTGCGAGGTTCGCCACTTCAATGAGTATTCCTTTTTTAGCAATTTATTTAACGACTGTTAAAGGTGTGTCAGCTGGAATGACGGGTGCTATTATTGGAACGAGTGCGCTTGTTGGAGTGTTTGCTAGTTTTATTGGGGGCAATTTATCGGATCGATTTGGTCGAAAGGTGATTATAATATGGTCCATGATCGTTTGGGTTTTTGTATTTATAGGGTTTTCAGTTGCAGATCATGTTTTTAGTTTCTTTCTATTAAACGCTTTGAATGGGTTATGTCGGTCTTTTTTTGAACCGACATCAAGAGCTTTATTATCAGATTTAACGAAACCAGAGTATCGTTTACTCGTATATAATTTGCGTTACGGTGCAATAAATGTTGGGGTAGCGATTGGCCCACTTGTCGGATTACAGATCGGAAGTGCAAAATCAACAATCCCTTTTTTAGTAGCAGCTGGAGTATACATTCTATATACAGCTATATTAGCGTTCCAATTTAAGAAGTACCCACTTGAACAAAAGAAAGTAAATACAGATAAGCCTGTTACAATGTTAAATGCAATTCGCATTTTGCGAAAGGATGTAGTATTTCTAGTTGCTTTAGTCGGGATTATTTTGAGTAATAGTGGTTTTTCACATTTAACCACGACAGTATCTCAATATTTTGCAAATGCACATATATTTCAGGATGGAGTGAAGTTGTTCTCATATATGCTAGCTTTAAATGCAATTACGGTAGTAGTTATTCAATACCCTGTTATTCAAATGTGTAAAAAGTATACGCCATTAGCGTCTATTATGGTTGGAACGTTATTTGTGAGCGGGGGATTGTTTGGATTTGGACTAGTAGAATCCATGTTAGGGGCAGCTATTTGTACAATTGTTTTTACATTTGGAGAAGTTTTAATGTTCTCAATGACAGATGTATTTATTGATGAGATCGCTGATTCCAATCTGAAAGGAACATACTTCGGAGCGATGGGGTTTTCAGGAATTGGAGGAGTAATTGGTCCTTGGTTTGGGGGAGTACTTCTCGATTATTACGGGTATCAAAATGGATTTGTAGTATTTGCAGCGCTAGCTATATTTTCAACTGTAGCATTTCCTGTACTTTTAGTTACAAAAGGTTTATTGAACAAAAGATATGATAGAGATTCTAATATTGAAATACAGGTGAAATAAAATAAGCCCCAGCAAGTTACTGGGGCTTATATTTGAATTTATAGTGATCCTTAATTTGAAAAAAGAACTTTGTTTTCATGTTTATTGGCAACTTCGTTTTTGGAAATATGAATGGCTAAATATCCATTCTCTAAGCAGGCTAGCATCTTCTTGTAAATGATATTAGCAGGTAAAGGAATAATCCGCTGTAAAGAAGTATTTTTATGAAGTATGCAAATGTTTAGGCCTGTCTCCATCTTTTCAATGAGTACATTTTGTGCAGTTACATTTGGTACATCTGTTTCAAAAATGTACTCTTGTTCTGTTTCACAAAGATCAATATGAATTTGATTTGGAAAACTAAAATTACTACAAGAATCAGAACAAAATTGATCCATCCATTCTTCGAAACCATCAACATGAAAAAGACAATCCTTCTTTTTCTTGCCCATGTAAGACACCCTCCGTAAAATCTCAATTCATACTATGTTATGCATGAATGAACCAGGGGTGAAGAATACATGGAAAAATATAAACATTGTATGTGACAAAGGTAGCTAGTGTGAATGCTTTGTTTTACATATCATGATGCGCATGATTTTTTTGACGAGAATGGTTACGGTTTTTTACTTTATGAGATCCGCTTAATGGTTCAGGTTGTCCTTTTTTTTCTTTAGATTCACGATTGTTTTTTCCCATTGTATATGACACCTCCTCTTCCTATTTAGAATGAGAGAAGTTTGCGAATTTATACGAGAATGTTTTTTGGAAAATGGGTAAAGATAAGTAGGACTAACTCATATAGGAAGGGGAAAGTGTTATGCCATATCATAAAGATAAGCAACAGGCTTTTCAGGCCGCGCAGCAAGGGGTTGTTCAAGCGGAAAATATATTCAATAATATTGTGAAAAATGACCCGAATTACGGCCATGACTTAAAAGAGTTACGCCAAGAAGTTCAAGAGGCGTACGAACAGATTCAAAATGCACTTGAAGTAGCATCAGAAACGCAGCGTCCACAACTTGAGCAATATGAAAGTAATCTCCAAAATATAATGCAAAACGTTGATGAATTAGAAAAGTGAAAGAAGGTTGTTGTGAATTCAACAACCTCAAAACTTTTAGCGCTAATATGCAGAAACAAAAAATTATTCTATTAATTTTTTCTTTAATTTGTGCAGTACATATATTTCAAGTGGATAAAGTGGAAGCTAAAATGTTGTTACGAAAAGAGTTAGAGCCAACTGGCTATGTAACGTGGGAAGTGCCAAATAATGAAAAGGTTATTGCAATCACATTTGATGATGGACCAGATCCAACATACACACCGCAAATCCTAGATTTATTACATCAATATAAGGCGGAAGCGACTTTTTTTATGATTGGATTTCGAGTTCAGCGTAATCCATATTTAGTAAAGCAAGTGTTGAAAGAAGGACATGAAATTGGAAATCATACGATGAATCATTTGTATGCGAGCAATTCATCAGATGAAAAATTAGAAAATGATATTTTAAATGGAAAGAAATATTTTGAAAAATGGGCGAAAGAACCTTTATTGTTCCGTCCCCCAGGTGGATATATTAATGATGCTGTATTTACTACGGCAAAAAAAGCTGGATATCAAATTGTTCTATGGTCATGGCATCAAGACCCTCGTGATTGGGCGAATCCAGGTACAGAATCCATTGTAAATCATGTTGTGAAAAATGCTAAAAGTGGAGATATTGTACTGTTGCACGATGGAGGAAGTGATCGTAGTCAAACAGTGGCGGCATTAGCGGAAATTTTACCTGAGCTGAAAAAGCAGGGGTATCGATTTGTAACAGTTTCGGAGTTGTTACGTTATAAACATTAGAGAAAATCCCAAAAGGTGCACCTTTTGGGATTTTTCGTTACTGATTCTTTTTTCGTTTCTTATTATTTTGTCGCTCTGCTGGAGTTAAAGGTTCATTTGCGAACTCTTCGTTATAACCAGCTCCTTGTCCTTGTGCGGATGCAGCATTCATTCCTGAAATAATATGATTGGCTTTTCGTTTACCCATTTTTCTCACCTCTATAATGGTTTTTATAGACGAACCATGAGTTGTTCATAGCATATATGAACGTAAAGTAAAACGCTGAAAGAGTGCTTTACTTTATAGTAATAGTATTAATAAAGAGCATGGACACTATTCAAATTTAGAAAGATAAAGAAAACTTATGATAATCCATAAGTTTCTTATTATTTACTTATTTAGAAAGTTGTAATAAAATATTATCGTAAGGTATTGAAAAGTTTGTCTACATTTTATATTCAGACAACTTAGTCACGTTTAACAGGGGGGAAACATAATGGTCAAACATAATCCATTTCAATCACGTGCAACTTTTGAACTAGATGGAAAGACGTATCATTATTATCAATTGAAAGCGCTTGAAAACGCAGGGGTTGGCAACGTATCTCAATTACCATATTCCGTTAAAGTTTTACTTGAATCTGTGCTTCGTCAAGTAGACGGACGCGTAATTACAGAAGAACATGTTACAAATTTAGCGAAATGGGGAACGAAAGATGTTCAAGATATCGATGTTCCGTTTAAACCATCTCGTGTAATCTTACAAGACTTCACAGGTGTTCCAGCTGTTGTAGATTTGGCTTCGCTTCGTAAAGCAATGGCAGATATGGGCGGGGATCCTGATAAAATTAATCCAGAAATTACTGTAGACCTTGTAATTGACCACTCTGTACAGGTTGATAGAGCAGGTACGGCAGACTCGCTTGCATTCAACATGGACTTAGAGTTTAAACGTAATGAAGAACGTTATAAATTTTTAAGCTGGGCACAGAAATCATTTGATAACTACCGTGCAGTTCCACCAGCAACAGGTATTGTACACCAAGTAAACCTTGAATATTTAGCACCGGTTGTTCATGCGGTGAAAAATGCTGAAGGTGACTTAGTTGCATACCCAGATTCATTAGTTGGAACAGACTCACATACAACAATGATTAATGGTATCGGTGTTCTTGGATGGGGCGTTGGTGGTATTGAAGCAGAAGCAGGAATGCTTGGACAGCCTTCATATTTCCCAGTACCTGAAGTAATCGGTGTGAAATTAACTGGTACACTTCCAAGTGGTACAACAGCAACTGATGTTGCATTAAAAGTAACACAAGTGTTACGTCAAAAAGGTGTAGTTGGTAAATTTGTTGAGTTCTTCGGTAGTGGACTAAAGAGCATGCCTTTAGCTGACCGTGCAACAATTTCAAATATGGCACCAGAATACGGTGCCACTTGTGGATTCTTCCCAATCGACGACATTTCATTAGAATACTTACGTTTAACAGGTAGAGATGAAGAGCAAATTCGCGTTGTTGAAGAATATTGTAAAGCAAATGGCTTATTCTATACAGCAGACAGTAAAGATCCAATCTATACTGATCTTGTTGAAATTGATTTAAATGCAATCGAATCTAACCTTTCTGGACCGAAACGTCCGCAAGATTTAATTCCGCTTTCAAATATGAAAGAAGAGTTCCATAAAGCTGTTGTAGCACCAGTTGGAACACAAGGACTTGGATTCAATGAGCAAGAGTTTGATAAAGAAGTGAAAGTTACATTAAAAGATCAAGAAGTAACGATGAAAACAGGCGGAATTGCAATCGCTGCGATTACAAGCTGTACAAATACGTCAAATCCATACGTATTAATTGGAGCAGGTTTAGTTGCGAAGAAAGCAATTGAAAAAGGACTTAAAGTACCTGGTTACGTAAAAACATCATTAGCACCAGGATCTAAAGTTGTTACAGAGTACTTAGATAAGTCTGGTTTAACAACGTATTTAGATCAATTAGGTTTCCAAACAGTTGGTTACGGCTGTACGACTTGTATCGGTAACTCTGGTCCACTAGCAGAGGAATTAGAAGAAGCAATCGCAGCAAATGATTTATTAGTAACATCTGTTTTATCTGGTAACCGTAACTTTGAAGGTCGTATTCACCCACTTGTAAAAGCAAACTACTTAGCATCACCACCACTTGTTGTGGCATATGCACTTGCAGGTACTGTTGATATTGATCTGAAAAATGATGAAATCGGTAAAGATGTAAATGGTAATGCTGTTTACTTCAATGATATTTGGCCATCAGCTAAAGAAATTGAAGATGTAGTTCAAAGTGTTGTTACATCTGAATTGTTCAAAAAAGAATATGCACAAGTGTTTAACAGCAATGAGCGCTGGAATGAAATCCAAACTTCAAATGAAGCTTTATATACTTGGGATAATGATTCAACATACATTCAAAACCCACCGTTCTTCGAAGGATTATCTAAAGAGCCAGGTGAAGTTGAAACATTATCAGGTTTACGCATCGTTGGTAAATTTGGTGATTCTGTAACGACAGACCATATTTCACCAGCAGGTTCAATTGGTAAGCACACGCCAGCAGGACGTTATTTACTAGAAAACGGCGTACAACCAGTTGACTTTAACTCTTACGGTTCTCGTCGTGGTAACCATGAAGTTATGATGCGTGGTACATTCGCAAATATCCGTATTAAAAACCAAATCGCACCAGGAACAGAAGGCGGATATACAACATATTGGCCAACTGGTGAAGTAACATCTATCTATGATGCTGCTATGAAGTATAAAGAAGATGGCACAGGCCTTCTAGTTGTTGCTGGTAAAGACTACGGTATGGGAAGTTCTCGTGACTGGGCTGCGAAAGGTACAAACTTATTAGGTATTAAAGCAGTAATCGCAGAAAGCTTCGAGCGTATTCACCGCAGTAACTTAGTGTTAATGGGTGTATTACCATTACAATTTAAAGATGGCGAAAGCGCTGAAACGTTAGGTCTTGTTGGTAACGAGTCATTTGAAATTCAAATTGACAAAACAGTTAGACCACGCGATCTTGTAAAAGTAGTTGCAATCGATTCAGAAGGAAAAGAGAAGCAATTTGAAGTAGTAGCTCGTTTCGATAGTGAAGTTGAAATTGACTACTATCGTCACGGTGGTATCTTGCAAATGGTTCTTCGTTCGAAAATCGAAGAGTCTAAAGTGTCGAACTAAACGGATTCAACAATATTTGTTGAATGTATATTTTAAAGAGGGATGAGATTTTCTCATCCCTCTTTAGTATGAAAAAATATCGGTATATTTAAAGGCCTCTAAGTGGAAACCTTATTGTCAGTTAATGTGGGATGAATTAAAGCGTTTTGTAAAATTAAGGGAGAATTAAAGTTGCATATCCCCTGTTAATGGTAAAATTAAATGAAAGGAATATTCATGCGATAAGATATTTTTCGAAATGAATAAAAAATCCAACTAATAGTTGCTGCAAAAGAGGTGGAATATGCCAAAAAGATATTGGGGAGTCATAATTACTTACATACTGTTTTACTTGTCCATTTATTTATTCGAACCGATTTTTATAACTTTATTTAATTTAACAACGGAAGCGGCCAATGCCTATGGTAGAATCTTAGGTTGTTTTTTAGCTTTCATAGTAATTTTAATATTGATGAAACCAGATATTGAAAGAGGTTCTTCTGATGCTTATCCGCCCAAAAAAACTGTATTATGGTGTATCTATGGTGTTCTTATTTATTTTTTAGTTCAAGCTATTTATGGATTAATAGCTATTGTTGTATTTAATATGGATCCTAACTCAGAACACTCAGAAATGATAAAATCCAAATTTATATCTTTTCCATTTATAATAGTGAAT
>NZ_JBALMG010000099.1:41743-42007 GCF_036963225.1 Bacillus sp. JJ783
AATATTGCAATTTTCGGTCCTGTAATGGAAGAGGTTTTAACAAAAAAAATTATTCTTGATACGTTACGCAAACGAACAAATGTCTACATTGCGTGTTTAATTACGTCTCTTGTATTTGCATTACTTCATATGGAGTTGGCAAGTGTTATTCCTTATACTTTAGCAGGATTGGTGTATGCTTTTTTATATGTAAAAACTAATAGATTGATCGTGCCTATTATTGTTCATATGACAATAAATACACTTGCTATTTTAATGAAACTT
>NZ_JBALMG010000100.1:0-6992 GCF_036963225.1 Bacillus sp. JJ783
TAGAAAAAAGTTTGATTAAAAAAGTTCCACTAACATTGATTTTACTGCAAAAAAATCTTATTTTGAATAAAGTTGAACTGAACCCCGAAATTGTTAATTCACTATCGTCTAATAGGGGTCACCATACATACCCATCAACTTAAGAAAAAGAAATGCCCCCAAAACGAAAAAATGAGCGGCTTCTCAAAATAGCTATCTGTAGAGAAAGAAAATTTTAATTTAGGGGGATATGAAAATATTAGCTTGATGGGTATGAAGTAGTGCCCCTATAAACAAAATCCTCCAGAAACATCTAAAATTTGCCCTGTTACCCAGCGGCTATCAGAAGAAGCAAGGAATGCTACTACATCTGCAATATCTTCAACTTGCCCTATTCGTCCGAACACAGATGAATTCGTAGCAAAATTTCGTATTTCCGGATTATCTAGCAATTTCGCATTTATATCTGTCTTCGTATATCCAGGCATAATTGTATTCACTGTTATACCTCTTTCTCCAAGATGTTTAGCTAGAGGAAGTGTCATCGTATTTAGTGCACCTTTACTTAAACCGTATGCAATGGACCCTGCAAAACCAAGTCTTACTTCAGCTGATGAAATGTTAATAACTCGCCCCTCCGCTCGTAATAACGGTAATGTTTGCTGAATTAAGAAGAACGGTGCTTTAATATTTACAGACATAATTTCATCAAAAACTTCTTCTGTCGTATTTTCAATTGTTCCTTGTGTACCTATCCCTGCATTGTTTACTAAAATATCAATCTCTGATGTACCAACTCTTATTTGTAATTCATTCTTCAATTGTTCTACTATCTTTTTGACACCATCAATTGAATTGAAATCCGCTTCAATTAAGAATGCCTTTCCTCCATTTGATTCAATCTCACTAATTGTTTCATCTGCAGCTGCTTTATTTCGGCCATAGTGAATTGCAACTAATGCACCGTCGTTTGCCAATCTCATCGCAATCGCACGACCGATACCGCGACTCGCCCCTGTTACTAACGCTACTTTCCCATCAAAATTCTTCATTTTTTCCACCCTTCCTAAATTTCCGTTTGATAAAGTGAAACTTTAATCAGTGGGGGTTTTCTTCATCCCCCACTGATTATTAGTTGAACCAATCGGGCTTTTACGGGCAGTTAATCTCTCACCTAACCACTTTGCTCCAGCTGAATTTTGAGGTGGGAGTTTTACTGCCCGTTAATGCGGGATAAATCCTATACTTATATTTTTAAGCAAATACTAATAATTTTAAATATAGATTTATAGGTAATTTAGTTCCTTCACTTATGATATTATAGTTATAATTTACGATTTACTTTAGAAAATAAAAAGGGGGGCTATCCAATGCAAAACGCAGTAAAACTAGATGAAATTGACCATAAAATTATGAACTTGTTGTATGAAAATGCGAGAATTTCTGTTTCAGAAATAGGACGTATTATATCCATGACGCAGCCTGCTGTAAAAGAACGCATTAACAAGCTTGAAGATCAAGGGGTTATAGCTGCTTACCGAACGAAATTTGAGCCTTCCAAAATTAATAAAAACATCCAAGCATTTATTATGTTCAAAACGAGTCAATGCTCTGATTTCATCCAATATTGTAATGCCGCTCCTGAAGTAACAGATTTATATCGAATTAGCGGGGAATTTAATTATATGATGAAAGTCATGAGCGATTCGATGGATTCTCTCGCTGCATTTTTAGACTCTTTAATGCAATTTGGATTATCATCTCCTTTAATTGTTTTAAAGAGTGAATTTGAAGAGAAATTGTCGTTCTGATAAGAGGGTACTAAGGTAGAAATATGAAGTGTATGTGGAAAAATTCTTTTATAATATAATAAAACCAGCCATAGGCTGGTTCTTTTTTCATTCAATTTCCTACTAAAAAATCCCGAGTATAATTCTCCTTCTTCCCTATCCTTGATTCTTCCGCGCCTCCCTAAACTCCTCCTTCACCTTCTCTAACAAACCTTCTTCTGTAATTAATCGATACGCTGTATTTGCTAGTGCTTTTGCCGATGTGATTAATGCTTTGTCTCCTAATTGTGAACGAGCTGCCTCTCTAAATTCATTCGTATGTGCAATTAAATCATCTGGTCCGATTTTAATGTACGGATGAATTGTCGGTACGACTTGGCTTACGTTTCCTGCATCTGTTGAGCCAATTCCTACTCTTTCTTTACGGTTTACATCTTCACCTAGTAGTTCTAACTCTTCGGCTACGACGTCATTAAATGTTTTTGTTACGAGTAGTTCATCGATTTCATTTTGGAATTGATGAATTTTCACTTTCGTACCGGTTGCTAACGCTGCACCCTGTGCAATATTTCTTACTTTCTCTGTTACTTCCGCACATCTTTTTCTCGTTGCTGCTCGGATGAAGAACCTTGCTGCAGCGTAGTCTGGAATAATATTAGGTGCTTTTCCGCCTTCTGTAATGACTCCATGAATTTTCACATCTGACGGCAGTTGTTGGCGAAGCGCATTAATACTGTTATAAAGCTGGATAATCGCATCTAATGCGTTAATTCCTTCTTCTGGTGAAGCTGCTGCGTGAGCTGTTTTCCCGTAAAAATGAAAATCAAGTGGATCAACTGCTAGTGACGGACTCGTTGTCGTTGTTTTTCCGCTCGGATGAATCATAAGCGCCGCATCAATGTTTTTAAATAAACCTGCCTTTACATAACTCGATTTCGCGCTACCGTTTTGCCCTCCTTCTTCAGCTGGTGTCCCAAACACGACAACTTCTCCGCCGATTTCTTCCAGTATTTCTGATAATGCGATCGCTGCCGCAACGCTAATTGTGCCAATTAAATTATGACCACACGCATGACCGAGTCCTGGCAAAGCATCATACTCCGCTAAAAATGCGATAACTGGTCCTTGTTTTCCTGAGCTTTTTCGCGCGATAAATCCTGTTTCATGACCAGCTATATTATGTTGCAATTGAAATCCTGCACTACCTAGCAATAAACTTAACGTTCTTGATGCATAAAATTCTTGGTTACCAATCTCCGGATTCGCATGAATATCATGACTTGTTTTTATGTACTTTTCCTTATTTCTTTCTATACTCTCTTCAATTGTTTTTCTTTGTGACGTTACTCCTGTCGCTCCCATTTTTCTTCCCCCTTTATTTTTACGTAAAAAAGCCTCTTTCTAAAAGATAGAAAGAGGCTTTGGCATATACAGTCAAAATGAGCTTCTTTCTTATCTTTCAAGTTACCTTGCTGGAATTGGCACAGTATTCATAAAGAATCCGCTGCCGAGGTGTCATAGGGCCAGTCCCTCAACCTCTCGTGATAAGAATTTTCATAAAATTATATTAAATTATTTTTATTCTAAGTTTATTCCAAGTAAAAGTCAAGGAATTCCTATCCGAATTTACCGAATATCTAAAAACCCTTTTAATACACCAATTGTTTCAGGTGCTTGCATTCTTGCACATATGTACGGAAATTCCGTACTACCTTCAAACATCATTTGAGATGTGAGCGGTGCCCCCGCCCAAAAGATTTCATCATCAATTACTATAAACGGGAATGCTTTATTTTGCCTTTGTAACTTTACATTTTTCAATGGAACTGGTCCATCACTATAAACTGTTATTTGCGCATTTGTACGCATTAACGCTTGCCATACTCGTTTATCTACTTGCCTTGTACTTGGAAGGGAAATGATAATTTTTCGTTTTGCCGCTAAAATATCTTTTAATAGCCCTTTCGGCTCTTCAAGATTCATTTCCATAAACCAACGTAATCGTTTCGAGATTTTTCGCTCCCACACTTGTCTTGATGTCGTCCGATCATACACATCTCCGTGACGTTCTATATGAGCGGTTAATTGCGATAACGCTTGTTTTCTCGACAGATTTTTACGCATGTAGTGGCAATCTGATAATTGAATGAACTTTCCTCTCGCTCTCGTTACTGCTACATTGACAAGACGATGGTTTTTATGATCAAAGAATAACACGCCAGGACGTTCTTGTGGGTAACTATCAACCGTATCAAAGATCATCATATCTCTTTCGGACCCTTGAAACTTATGAACTGTCGCCGCTAAAACTGGTATGTGTTGATATTTAGTTTTCTGCAACATTTCTCTAATACACGTTGATAAAAAGCGGGACTGCGCCCTGTAAGGTGTAACAACACCGATAGATTGAACACCGTCTAACAGTCCAATTAAAATCATTTGCATCGCTACTAAACCAGACATAATATTAAAACGCGAACCTGACGCAGCATCTTTTAAAGAAAATGCTCCCATTAAGCTCGTATCAAATAAAACACTCGCTTCATTTGCGAACGGTTGTAGCTGTGCAAGCTCCTTACGTTCTGAAACAGACGGATGGTCATACACTCTATTTTTATAAATAAATGAGTTTGTAAACTTCGATATATCCGCATGCATACGTCTCTGTTCCTGCAACATAAAAAGGTTGGGATGTGCTTCTGATTTATTTACAGAATCAACAATCCCTGCATGATAAAACATATCTTCGCCGAGCCACTTTCGAACAAGTTCATGATTCGCCATCGCAATCGGAGGCAATTGTAAAAAGTCACCACAAACGACAATACGTTTCCCAAGCGAAGCAGCTAATGCGATTTGCGGAACATATGCCATACTCACTTCATCTACGACAACTAAATCAAATGTACGCTCATAAATAAGTGAATCAATGGCACATTTTGATAGCGTTGCACCGATTACTTGCGCATTTTCAATATATTCTTTTTCTACTTCTTTAATTTTCGCTTTTTGCTTTCGAAGATCACTTTCAATCTCTTGTATACGCTTCTTATCAGCAGAAGTCGCTTTATATGATAAAATCTTTTCACGAAGATCTTGTCGTGTCTCTTCTAAATAGAGTCTTTCTTCTCCCCAAGATCCGTTCGTCGTTTCAACTAACTTCGATGCAAGTAACGTTTCATGATTTCGTATATGTTCATGTTGACTAAAACCGTAACGAACGATTTCACCAGGTGTCCATTTCTTTTTCTTCTCAATTTGCTTCGTTACTTCGCTCATTAATACGTCAACTGCCGCGTTACTGTGAGCTAACACAAGTACCGATTTTCCTTTTTGATAATGAGCCGAAATAATACGTGATAAATTGTACGACTTCCCTGTTCCAGGCGGTCCCCACACATACGTTGTCGGATTGTAAAAAGAGCGATACGCCAATTCATTTTTCGTATTTTTCATCTTTTCAAGGTGTTTCGGACTGCTCGTCCCATCAACAAGACGCTTTATACGATTACGTTTCAGCTTATCTTTATGCGCCTCTTTCAATCTCTCTTGCAACTGTTCTAACAATTGCCACGGTTCACTGTATAACACAGCTTCTCGTATTTCACCTTGTATATAATCATTTAACTTCAATTCGATTTCTAATCCATGTACAGATAATACTTCCCCCGTCGCTTCCTCACCATCGAACTCAATTCGAATTGGTGAACCTTCAGGTAAACTTACTTCCGATATAAGCTGAAATACGTATACTGTACTTTCATAATCTGTATATAAAAAACGACCGTTAATGATAGAGATTTTACTACCACCTATCGTTTTCCAATGTTTAATTTCATATGCTAATGCATAATGCCACTCTTTCATTGTTTCCGATAATGAAGGAGTTTGAGTAGTTGTATTCATAGTATAATCTCCTTCCTTCTCCCCAAACATACTTTCTCACTATACCATATAACACGCTAAAATTTGTAAGGTTTTTATCTTGCTTATTTTCTTAATTTTCAATAATATATTGTATATAATTTTCAGAAAGAAGGAGTGCACATGCCAGTTAGAAGAATCGAACACGTCGGACTTATGGTCACAAATTTAGAAACATCTATTTCATTTTATGAAAAAGTAGTTGGCTTACAACTTATTAAGCGCATGGGACATCCAAACCCAAACTTAAAGCTCGCATTTTTAGGCGTAGAAGAATCAAAAGAAACGATACTTGAACTAATTGAAGGTTACAACGCTTCCCTTCCGGCAGAAGGAAAAGTACATCACATTTGCTTTAAAGTAGACTCATTAAAGGATGAAATCGAAAGACTACAGAAACACGGCGTAACCTTTTTACTGGGAGAAGAAATCGAAACATTACCGGATGGAACACGTTACATATTTTTCGCTGGTCCGGATGGAGAATGGATTGAGTTTTTTGAGACGGAGAGATAAAAAAGGGCCGGAATTTTGGCCCCTTTTTTCGCAAGTGCAGCAACGGTTTGAACACTAGTAACAATTAAACATACCTTCAACCTGAAAATTCACCAAGATTAAGAAACAATCATTTTGTTGGGAGTAGAAAATGATGAATACAGTCTATATTATTGTTTTTTGGGTGCTTATACTTTCTCCACTCCTTTATGTAATCAAGATAAAGAATTGGAATATAAAAGTAGCTGCCGTATTTATTGGAAGGATTCTATTAAGTATCGTCTTTTTCTTAAATGGAATGTATGTAGGACTGCAACGAAATTGGGTACAGCCTCCCTATGAAAAAGAATGGGATGTCTTTATAAAGTCTTTACTAAACGGGGAAACTGAAGCACTTATACACTTGTTACTTCTAATTATCATTTTCACATTCGACTTAATAGTTCTATTTCATTATAAAAATAAAAAGAAATAGGATATTCCCTCCTATTTCTTTTCTTACTGGGGTATCGCTATCAAGCTAAGCTTATGCAAAGTCAATTTTAGGCGAGATTGTTTCTTTTTTCTAAAGGGCAAGTGTAGGTGATTGAAAGATTTACATACGAAATAAACCCTAACTGGTTTCACTTTTTTGAATTAAGCGGCTTGGTTATCAGACAGGGCACAATTGTAAACGACACCTAATATATCAAAGACCGTTTTTTCTCATATCGATGAACAATCACACGAGTTGGGACTTTATCAGTCATAGCTATATTTTGGCTCACCCATACACATAAAGCTACTAAATCTTTTGCTTGGTAC
>NZ_JBALMG010000100.1:7161-7512 GCF_036963225.1 Bacillus sp. JJ783
TCTTTTTATTAGCTTGATACCAAGGTGACGATACCCCTTTATTGTTTTTCAGACTTCGCTTGTTCTAAAATGTATGCTTCTTCTTGTTCCGGTGTCGCTAATTCGTATGCTTTACCAGTGCTGTTATTGTCCCATTCCCATAATAAATTATGCTCCTCAACCGATTGAGAGAAATCGCCTTCATACCAACGAACCAAAATCTTGAGGTACTGTTCTTTATGTTGTAAGGTTCCACTATTACTTTCATCAATCGCTCGACGTACTTTTTCGATGTTTTCTGGAGTCATTTTGATAAATCCTTGCTTTTCGTGAGATAATACTTTTTGATGAGTCATTTTGTGCATTGCATTG
>NZ_JBALMG010000101.1:0-11538 GCF_036963225.1 Bacillus sp. JJ783
TCTTCTTTTTGTTTTAAATTCGGATTTTTCTCTTCAATATTTTGTTCCGCAAGTGCAACAGCTTCCTCTAGCACTTCTTCTAATAAAATAATTCTGCCCTTACGCGTCGACATTTTCTTACCATCTTTTAATATGAACCCGAACGGTACATGTTCCATCCCATCAACCCAGTTATAGCCAAGCTTTTTTAATACAGTGAAAAATTGATTGAAATGCAAGCTTTGTTCGGGTCCTACTACATATAAAGCTTTATCAAATTCGTATGTGTTTTGACGATACAATGCCGCTGTTAAATCACGTGTTGCGTAAATGGTAGCACCATCTGATTTTCTAATTAAACATGGCGGCATACCTTCTTCTTCTAAATTAACGACTAATGCCCCTTCTGATTCTTCCAGTAAGTCGTGCTCTTCTAAAATCCCAATAAAGTCTTCCATTTTATCGTTATAGAAAGCTTCTCCTTGAAAGTTTGTAAATTCCACACCGAGAAGTTCATAAATACGAGAAAATTCTTTTAAAGACTCATGACGGAACCAATTCCAAAGTTCGACTGCTTCTTCATTTCCTTCTTCTAGTTTTTTAAACCATGATCGCCCTTCTTCTTCTAGTTCTTTGTTCTCTTTTACTTCTTCATGAAACTGAACATATAACTTAAATAACTCACGAATTGGATCCTCTTTAACTACTTCTTCATTTCCCCATTTTTTATATGCGGTAATTAACTTTCCAAACTGTGTTCCCCAATCCCCAATATAATTAATTCCGACAACTTCATATCCACATTTTTCGGCGATATGTTTCAGCGAATTACCGATCATTGTAGAACGTAAATGCCCCATTGAAAAAGGTTTCGCGATATTAGGAGAGGAATAATCGATAACTACTGTTTTGTTACATCCAAAATGATTTTGACCGTACTCTTCTTTCTCCACTAAAATTGTTTTTAATACTTCATCACTTACTGTTTGACGATTAAAAAAGACGTTTACATACGGGCCAACAGCCTCTATTTTCATAAAAAATGGGTCATTTAATTTCTCCGCAACTTCCTTTGCGATCGCAGCTGGTGATTTTTTATATTGCTTCGCTAGTGAAAAACATGGGAACGCTGCATCTCCGAATTCATCTTGTTTTGGTGTTTCGATTAAATCTAAAATTTGATTTTGCGTTAATTCATTCGTAAAAATATTCGATAAACTTTTCGCAAACTGCGTTTTATAATCCATACTACAACCTCCTTATTTTTTAAACACAAAAAACTCGTCTCTAAAAAAGAGACGAGTTTTAACCCGTGGTACCACCCTTGTTGTTCATTCCGAACCACTTTCCCGTTTATAACGAGGACAGGGGGCCTCGGCTTACTCTACTATTCGTTCAAGAAGCGTCTCCGAAGTGCGCTTCATCTTTTTCTTCTGCACTAGGCTCACACCATCCCTAGCTCGCTTTCCTTCTGAAAAAGACTACTCTCTTCATCACCGACAGTATATTTAATTAATTATTGCTTATTATACATCTTTTCAAACAATTAGCAAGGGGCCATTACACCGAAATGAAATTTTGCACTTTTTCTTTTGTATACGTGAAAATTGTGCTTTTCAAATCTAGAACTACGGAAATGATCTTTCAGAACGACACGTTTTCTCGCCACACGCTTCGCTTCCGCAATTGTTTCATCAGTAATATCATGATACAAAGCGAAGTGTTTTAATCCTTTAATTCCATCTGATTCGATAACAGTTTCTTCAAACATCGGATCAAGGTAAACAACATCATAACTATTATCTTCACATTGCGTTAAAAATGCGAAATGCTCCGTTTGCTGTACATCGATTCTTTGCATCGCCCCATCAATTTCAGAAACGGATGAAGACCATGTTTGCAAACCTTTTTCCATTATGTAAGCCATATATTCGTTACCTTCAAGTCCTGTTACTTTTCCACTTTCACCAACAATATAGCTAGCAACAATACTATCTGATGCCATACCGAGCGTACAATCTAATACTGTCATTCCGCTCTCTAATTTGGCAGCTTGTATAAACGGATCATGTTCTCCGCGCATTAACCTTTTCACACGAAACATTGCTGAGTTTGGATGAAAGAAAAACGACTCTTCCGTACCCTTTGGATAAATAGCTAATCGGTTTTTCCCTACAATCAGCACATCTTGTTCATACTGCTCATGCAGTTTGTGCACAGGTATATCATTACGTAAAACGAAAGAACAATTTAATTCTTCTGCTACCTTATTTGCATAAGCTGTCATTTCTTTATTTGTTCTTCCTGCTGTTGTTACTATCATTTTTTCACCTCTATATAAAGAAAAGAGGGAGATTTACTCTCCCCCTACTTTAGCAATTCTTTTCGAAAGCTTGTTCTAAGTTTGTAATAATTTCGTCCATTGTTGCGCCTTCAATTTCATGACGGTGAATGAAGTGAACAACTTCTTTTCCTTTTAGTAATGCCATAGATGGTGAAGATGGAGGGATTTCTCCAAAGTATTCACGCATTTTCGCAGTAGCATCTTTATCTTGACCTGCAAATACAGTTACAAGATGATCAGGTTGTTTTTCAGCACGTACAACCGCTTGACCTGCTGATGGGCGTGCTAAACCAGCTGCACAACCACAAACAGAGTTTACAACTACTAAAGTTGTACCTGATGCATTCTCCATAAATTCTGTTACAGCTTCTTCTGTAGTTAACTCTTCAAATCCAGAACGCACTAATTCTTGGCGCATTGGAATTACCATTTGGCGCATGTATTCTTCATATGCATTTGACATCTTATAATCTCTCCTTCAACTTTCATTCCAACTTCATCATATCACGCGCTTTTAATAGGTGCAAAAGAAAGATAGTGATGATTTCATTTTTTTGTAGGGATTTCACAAACCCCTTCACGGCAGTGTCCAACTGGGACAAGTTTTCTATTGTTGGCAATATAATCGTATACTTTACTTCCAAATCCAAGTACGATAGATAATTTTATAAACGGCACTGCAAACCAATAAGATGGAACGGCCTTTGCTAATACGTTAATGCTATGAATTCCGTCATACCACTTATTATTTTTTAAAATATACAATCTCTGTTCCATCTTACTTTGTAATTCTTGAGAAAGTTCATACTTCTCAACTACATCTTCATCTCGAAATGAAACAAATTTCATCGTACCCTTTTTATCTAATTTTTCCGTACGCTCTGCAACTGCTGTACACATCGGACACCAACTATCATAGAAAACAATCATAAACTATTCCCCTTTACGAGACTCCGTCATTTGCTTCCATACTGATCCTTTTGCTTCTTCGCCACCTTCAATACGTTCTAAAGCTAAACGTGCTTGCATTGCTACTTCAAACTCTGGATCATCTTCAGCTGCTTTTAATGCCGGAATTGCACTTTCATCACCAAGTTCAAATAAGAACATTGCTGCACGCCAGCGTACTAATTTACTTGAATCTTTCAGAGATTTAATCATAACGAACATCGCTGCTGGGTCACCTACGTCTGATAAGCAATCTCCTGCTGTACGGCGAACACTTACAGAACGATCTAATAATGCTTTATATAATAACGGCAATACGCCTTCACCTTTTACCATACCTAAATAAGCTGTTGCTAGGCGGCGGATAGATACTTTCTCATCATCTAACGCCATTTTCAATACTGGCATATCTTCTTCAGTAGGATCCATTTGTTCTAAAGCTGCAAAACGGTTTTTCCAGTCGGAATCTTTCATCATCTCTTCTGTTACTTTATATGGCTCACGCTTTTGAATCGTTACTTCAACAGCACCTGCTTGATCTAATAATTCTTTAACCGTTTCATTTACACGATCTTCTGAATAAGCAGCAACAATTTCTTCTACTACTTCTTTCCCGATTTCTTCAAAATTACCGTAACGTGTACTTTGCTCTACCCATTTGCGCTCTTTCACAACGTTAGGTGCAGACATTTGCACTTTCATAATGGATTCTTTAAAACGATCAGGTAAGCCTACACGCTCTTCTGTCGTTCCATCTGTTAACTTCACTTGCATCGGAATAGTAAAGAACATTTGAACAAACACTTTCACTTCTCCAAAATGAGAAAGTTGTTGTTCTTCGCTTTCTTCCACTATTTCTTCACCAAAAACGGCACGAACTTGTTGTAATAAAACTTTCCAGTCATATTTCGCATTACGCTCTACTGCTAAAAAGTCTGCTACATGATACACACCTTTAATACCTTCAATTTTCAAAATTTCTTGCACTTGCATTGGTGCTTGTTCTTTATTTTCATTTGTATAATTATTTCGCGCTCCTGATGGTAATACTTCATTCAAAATAACTTTCATTGTATTTGGACTTGGCGTCGGTTCAATTGCTTTAATCTTCACGTAAAAAACTCTCCTTTATTGCGTGTTCTTAGCTGTATTGTAACATGTTACCCCTTTATACTCCTACTCGGATGCTTAATTTTGCTGATTTCTTCCCAGCATCATACTTTTTCATTCTTTCTCTTTCCACCTAATCAATCCGAAACTATCATTAAAATTCTAATATTATTGCGATGCACCCTCCCGCCTTCTCTCCAAAAATGTAATGCTCTCAATTACAACTTCAGTTCTATATATTCTCTTTCCTTGTTCATCATCGTAATTACTCGTATGAATACGCCCGGTAATCCCAACAAGTGAGCCCTTCGTACAATATTCTGTTACATTTTCAGCCGATTTTCGCCATATCACACAATTTATAAAATCGACTTGTTGTTCACCTAAACTATTTCGAAAACCTCTATTCACCGCAACACATATTCGTGCATAAGCGACTCCTTGTTTTGTGTAGTATAATTCTGGCTCCTTTGTCAATCTACCGATTAATACAACTCGATTCATCATAAGTTATACCACCTCACATATTTTTCTTCATTGTAAGGAAAAATGTTGGAAGGGTAAAAAGTACAAAACGGCATGTTTGTAAATAAAAAGTATTACTTTATATCTTACAAAACTAAAAAAGAAACCCTACATAGTTTAAACATGTAAGGTTTCCAAAAATATTATACTTCACTGCAAGATATGTAATATCCTCCGCGATCCATCTTTATTTCAGCGCAGTACATTACATTTTCCAAGTTAAAAATAATCGGTTTAACTTTACTCTCAAATTTTAATTTCCCATTACATTCAGCCGCATATCCTTCAATAGCTGAACGAATGACTTCTGCTGATGGATATGTTAAAGCGTCATCTAGTTCTATGAAAAAACTTTTAGAAAATAGTTTTTTCATAATCCTTTTTTCTCTTTCATCATATTCCATCCCCCTTCAATTTAAGTCGCCAACATCCATATTTTCAATTTATCTTTGAAAACAAAAAAATCCTGCACATTTCATGCAGGATTTTTTTATTAGTCATTTTTCGTAAAGTAAGAAACAAAACGAAGAATTTCTAAGTATAGCCATACTAGAGTCATCATTAGACCCATTGCACCGTACCACTCCATATATTTTGGAGCTTGGCTACGTGCACCGCTTTCGATTAAATCGAAATCTAGTAATAGATTTAATGCAGCAACTACAATAATAACTGCACTAATGATCATACCAATTGTTCCACCTTGGTGAATATATGGAACAGTAACACCGAACATGTTTAGTAAGAATACGATTAAATACATAACCATAATTCCCATTGTCGCTGCTATTACACCCGTACGGAATTTATCAGTTACTTTTACTACGCGCGTTGCATACAACACTAGCATTGCAAATAGAATTGAAATTGTTAGTAAGACAGCGTTTAAAACGATAGTATCGCCAAATTTCATTGTATAAATCGCTGAAATACTTCCTAATACAATCCCTTCTACCGCTGCATAAATCGGTGCACCAATTGGTGATATACGCGGGAAGAAGATAGATGCAAATGCGACGATTGCCGCAATAACTAAAGCACCAATTAATACTGGCATTTTCATCGTATTATTTGTCATCTGTATGTATGAATAGACAGACGTTGCAAGAAGCAAGATAAGCATGATAAACGTTTTGCCTACTGTTCCACCAATAGTCATCGCAGAAGCACTTGCTCCCTCTTTACGAAATGCGTCTTTTTTCAACATTGGATTAGATGTTCTCATTTTTTCCCCTCCTAAAATAGGTTCTACCAATAGTGTAAAGTTTTTCTCTTTACTTTTCAATATATGCAGCTTGTTTTTATTTTAATCCTTCAACAATGTCTGATAGTTCGCTCCATCTTTCCATCGTTTTTTCTAGCTCTTCTTCTGTTTTCTGCTGTGCTTCAGATAATTCTTGTGCCTTTGTGAAGTCAGATCCCACTTTCGCAAGTTCTTCTCCAATTGACTCAATTTTCTCTTCTAGTTCGGCAATTGTATCTTCAATTGTTTCCCATTCACGCTGCTCATTGTATGAAAGTTTACGTTTACGTTGTTGTTTTGGAGCTTCTTCTACTACTTTTTTCTCTTTTTGAACTTCCGCCTTCTCAATAAGTTCTTTCGTCTTTTCCATTTCTAAATAGTCCGTATAACTACCTAGGAATTCACGCACTTCGCCCTCGCCACTAAAGATGAACAATTCATCTACTACTTTATCTAAGAAGTAACGGTCATGCGATACAGTTAAAACGACACCTGGGAAATCTTCTAAATAATCTTCCAGTACTGTTAATGTTTGTGTATCTAGATCATTCGTAGGTTCATCAAGTAATAGTACGTTTGGTTCTCCCATTAAAATACGTAATAAATATAAACGTCTTCTTTCACCACCAGATAGTTTACCAAGCGGTGTACCATGTGAATGTGTCGGGAATAAGAAACGTTCTAACATTTGAGATGCACCAATTACTTTTCCGTCTGTCGTATGAATAACTTCTGCAATCTCTTTAATGTATTCAATCATACGCTGATTTAAATTCATCTCTTCATTTTCTTGCGTATAATAAGCAACTTTTACAGTTTGTCCTACTTCAACTTCACCACTATCAGGAGATAACTTGCCTGCAAGCATATTTAATAGCGAAGATTTCCCGCTTCCATTCGCCCCAATAATTCCGATACGATCGCCTGGTTTCACAATATGATTAAAATTATGTAGTACCGTCTTATCGCCAAATTTTTTCGTTACATCTTTTAACTCAAGTACTTTCTTTCCTAGACGACTTCCACTTAGTGCAATATCAACTGATTGCTTCGCTGCTGGTCCTTCTTGTCCCTTCAGCTCATCAAAACGCTGAATACGCGCCTTTTGTTTCGTAGAACGGGCTTTTGCACCACGGCGAATCCAAGCAAGTTCACGACGATATAAATTTTGGCGTTTGGATTCTTGTGCCGATTCTTGCTCTTCACGAAGTGCTTTCGCTTCTAAAAATGTACTATAGTTTCCTTCGTAGCTATATAGTTTACCGTTATCTAATTCAAAAATACGGTTTGTCACACGATCTAAGAAATAACGATCATGGGTTACAAGTAATACCGCACCTGTATATCTTGCTAAATATTCTTCTAACCATTCAACTGTCTCATGGTCAAGATGGTTCGTAGGCTCGTCTAAAATTAATAGATCAGGTGTTTCAATAAAACATTGTGCCATTGCGATACGTTTTTTCTGTCCACCAGATAGGTTTCCAACAGTTGCAGTAAAATCTGTAATTCCTAATTTCGTTAAAAGAGATTTCGCATTTGCATTTGCTTCCCATGCACTCATTGCATCCATACGTTGCTGTACGGCAAATAATTGTTCCTGTACTTTTTCATTACTTGGATCTTTTTCGATATTTAATAACGATTGTTCATAATCACGAAGCAGACGAATTAAAGGTGTATCACCATGGAACACTTGCTCTAATACTGTTAGTTTTTCATCAAACTCTGGTTGCTGTGATAAATAACTAATTGTATAACCACGTGAATGCGTCATATCACCTGTATCAGGAGTTTCTAATCCTGCAATTATTTTTAATAATGTCGATTTACCAGTACCGTTTACACCAATAATTCCGACACGTTGTCCTTCTGTAATACTACATGATAATCCATCAAATAACGGTTTTTCTCCGTATGATTTCGATAAGTTCTCCACAGTTAACATTTTCATATTTGTGCATTCCACTCTTTCATAAATTGTTCAATAAACTCTTCCATATAACGATGACGAACTTCAGCCTCTTGTTTTGCTGCGTTCGTGTTCATTAAATCTTTTAGTTTTAAAAGTTTTTCATAAAAATGATTTAAAGATGGATCATTATTTTTTCTATATTCATCTTTCGTCATCACTTCTCGAGGAGGGATAGTTGGATCATACATTAATCTCCCTTTCGCTCCTCCGTATGCAAATGTACGAGCTATTCCAATTGCACCAAGAGCATCTAAACGATCCGCATCTTGAACAATTCTACCTTCAAGTGACTCAACTGTGCCACCATGACCACCCTTATAAGACATATTGGCGATGATATGAAGAACATGTTTACTGTCCTCTTCTTCAACACGTAACTCTTCTAACCAATCAGAAACTTTTTTCATTCCTGCTTCTTCACTCTCATTTAACTTCTCATCTGCTACATCGTGAAGTAATGCTGCCATTTCAATTATAAAACGATTTCCCCCTTCTCGCTCAGATAAAGAAATCGCCAATTTATGTACGCGTTCAATATGATACCAATCATGCCCACTCGCATCTTTTTCTAAAATATGCTTTACGAAAGTTATTGTTTTTTGAATTTTTTCTTGTTTTATCATTTTATCTTCACCCAGTTACTTATTGTAACACGCCCGCATTTTTTCATCACATATTTTCTTGTCTGCCCATACACTAGGTGGTAGGCATCATTATGAAGGAGGAATAAACATGTTCTATAATAATCAACCGCCTTACCCACAACAACCTTTTTCCCCTCAACATCAGGAACAAAGATATGCTGAACAGTATGGGGAGGAAGAGACACAACATCAAGAGCCTCAATACGAACAAAATCCATACGCAACACCGCAAACTCAAGAAACTGAATATCAACAAAATCCATATGACACACGTCCAAATTATGAATATCCTCAAAATCCATATGCAGCACCGCAAAATCAAGAACAGCAAAATCAACAAAATCCATATGACACACGTCCAAATTATGAATATCCTCAAAATCCATACGTAGCACCACAAAACCAAGAACAACAATATCAGCAAAATCCATACACAACTCAGCCACAACAACCGCAATACCAACAACAAATGTATCAACCAAGCTACGACGCACGTGTCTCACCGCCAACTATCGATCCTACGCAACCGCAAATTTTACCGCCTGGACCAACATTCGATATTACACAGCCACAAATTTTACCACCAGGACCTATTACAGAACCAACGCAACAACAAATCCAGCAAGTTGTCGGTACACAGTTTTTACCTTTAAAGAAACCTGTATTAGATTTCGTAAAACCTTGGGTAGATTACGGTTTAAATGAAGCGAAACATACATCACATAAACATGCTTTAACAGAAGTTGCTGCGATTATGTTTTTAGTTGGTAAAGGATTTAATCCTACGATTGCGCATTATATTGTAGAATCTTGGGAGAAGAATGAGCAGTTTTAAGGTTGTTTATTTTGTATAACACAAAAATATAAAAGTGCTATAAACGCCCATTAAATAAGCGTTTATAGCACTTTTTATTTATTGCACTATATTTCGTTATAAAAATTCACTTCATATTTTCTCACGTATTTTCATAGCATTTGTGAGCAAAATATGAGCGAAAAATAGTCCTTTAATTAAACTGTATTCACTAAAAAAAAATTGAATTTTATTTAAGTATTATGCTTGATCTGATTGTAGAACATGTAATGGAGGCGGAATAATCCAACCTTTTTTCTTATTCAGACGAAGTAATATAGCTCCAGCTTGTGCTTTTTTCATATGAAATTGACCAAACATCATTCCAACATCTTCTCGAAGAGATTGTCCCATAGCTTGACTACATGCTACTAACCCAGCAGCAAGATCCATAGAAACTTTAGCTGCAATTTCCGCATCATTAATACGAGCACCAGGAGGAATCGTTTCAATAGATGCAACTGGTCTTTCTGGAGGTGCTGGTGGTAATGCAACACCATTCAATTTTAATATATTTTTTAATTCTTCAACTTCTGATTGAATATCATTCTCTACAAGGTTTTCTAAAAATTTCTTTAAATCCTCGTCTCCTGTGTGGTTAATAAGAACTTGATATCCAGCAATTGCGCCTTGTGCCGCTGCAAGGTAACTCCAAATCCCAAAGACTTCTCCGTAGTGCATTGGTTCATTTTGTGGATTTCCACTTAAAATACCCATAAAAATATTCCTCCTTAAAGAAATTAAACTTTTAGCAACAATACTTACTATAGAAAAAATTTTCCTAACCATGTTCTGGATTAAAGAAAATAAGTTCTTATAACTCATAAGGAACACCTTACCCAAATATAGTAATTACCTCTCATAGAATGTACCGTTACCAAAAATTTATTCTTATAAAGAATAAATATATTTCAATTAACTTAATCCATTATTATAAGTACTTTTAATAGTAAAAATTAAAGACGTCTATCATAATTTCAATTCAAATGGTTTTATGTATTTTCAACCGAATATTGTCTAAAGGAACTGGAGACATTACTAAATACGAAAGGAGGGAAAACCATGAAGAAAAAACTTTCATCTATTTTAGGTGCCCTATTACTAACTATTATGGTTTTTGGTACAAGTGTCCATGCTGAATACGATGGGTATAATACGGATAGAGTTAACAATAATAATATTACAACTCGCGTTAATGACAATAACATGAATAGAGTTAATAATGATGTGAGAACTCGAAATGTAAATACGACAAATGATTTAAATGATAATCGTGATAAAAATAATAATTGGGCTTGGCTTGGTTTATTGGGACTAGTAGGATTATTTGGTCTTAGAAAAAAAGACAAAGATCCAGAAACACGTTAATGTAAAACATTGCATTTAATTTTAAAAGATATTTATTTATCAAAAGGATGCAAAACGAATAAATTATGAATCGCCTTTAATAAGGCGATTTTTTATTTTTTAAAATCAATAATGATGTCACTTTACTCATAAGTTGGCCGAAAATTTTAATAAGAAGCATTATTTTTCCACAATTAAAAAGAACCATAACCTTGCCAAAACAGCAAACTTATAGTTCAAATCACACAAAAGTTGCTTATTGCTATTCTAGTCTACGTTGCCTCGCTTAAACGAAAACTAGTATTATCCGAATAAATAAGTAAAGTTGTAGTTTTAAGACGAAGTGCTACCTGAACCGCCAAGTAAACCACCAAGGGACTTTATCAACTTTTTCAATACTGGTGTAATATCTTCTTCGGAAGTTATTCTAATACACGGTAATTCAACTTGGAGTTTCGTTCCCAAAAGAACAACTGTAATTGGAACTGGAATTGAAACACAAAGAGCTTCGTTTCCATCACATTGACACTTATATTGTTGCTGTTGCTGCAGTTGTTGCTGCTGTTGCGG
>NZ_JBALMG010000101.1:11614-20376 GCF_036963225.1 Bacillus sp. JJ783
CGGTTGTTGCTGCTGTTGCCATTGTTGTAGTTGTTGCCATTGTTGTGGTCTTACCCCTCTACTCATATCTATATTTCTGTTGTCCATTACAAAAGGATAAGACTCGTTTGGATAATACTGATGAAAAGAATTTTTGTATTCATAATGACCATTATTCATTTTTTCATCTCCTTCCCGTTACATCGTATTAACCTATTAGCCAATGGGTTCATTGGATTAACATTATCATTCGCTCATTATTTTATAGTAAAAAGCTTCCATCACTTACCCATATCTTATATTTTGTGTAAGTGCCCCTATCGCTGAAGTCCTTGATATTCATAGTTTCATAAGACTTTCCCTTTTGAGTTACACAACTCATAATATTTTTAATTCTGCTTATACTATAGCTGTAACTAAAAGTTACATATCATTTACTTGTTGGGCCTAATTTTCTTTTGTAAAACAAGTAGTTAGCTTATTAAGCTAGCTACTTTGTCGTGCAATATGAAGTTTTTCAATTCACTTTACCCGATGAATAAACTTTTAAGTTTCTAACTATACTACTCATGAGCTATTACAGATGTAGCTCAATCTTTCCAAATCACATTTGTTCATTCATTTAGCAGGCAGTTCATTTACCAACTGTCTGCCATCTTATTTTCATTGTTCCTTTATTATAAAATTCAAGAATTAATTCCCACAAATTATAGATACTATAGGTAGGCTAACAGCCATATTAGTTTTCCTATGAAATTGTGCGAATCACATATCCTTTAGAGAAAGTACTAAGAACAAAGCAGTTAGCTTAATTAGCTAGCTGCTTTGTTTGTTAACCATTTTTTGCACGAATACAGTTTATATGCATAACTTTTAAATTGAAATCCATACTATATTTAGGTCTTAATATCTAAAACCCTTATTTCAACCTTAGACCTAACAAATCGCTCCTCTCCCTTCCCTGGGGCTAAGCAGTTAGCTATTGCTGGCTGCTCTTTTATTTTTATTAGATTGATGCACCAAAAAATTAAGAAAACCATGGAACTTCCAATGAACATTAGGTGAAAAACATAGAAAACGCAAACCTAAAAAGGGTAAATATGATGTTAATTGAGCATTTCAAACGTAAAGTAATACGATAAAAAACCTATTCTATTTTTGGGTTTTACATTATAAAGTTTAATTTTCATCCCAAAGTGAGGGTTTCACTCCTACACTTCGTAATATCATTATCTCGTGAATTATTTTTTAAAAACGTATTTATATATATTTATACATATGAATTATTTTACATTCAATTGAACTAACAGTTGCATGTTAATTAAAGAATGAATTAATAAACTGCCAAATACCCCTTTAACTAAAAAAGGATGCTTGTCCATGTCAGATAGGGTATTTCTTTCATATCTTGTAATATCTTCATAGAAAGGAGAAAAGATCCTATGGAAAATGTAACGATACAACAAACAGAAGAATGCCCTACATGTCCAGAAGGCACTGTTTGTGAAGATAGTGATTTACTATGTATAAACATTCCTTGTACGACTACGGTAGTATTGTTGGGATTGATTCGGTTAAATATTGGTCCATTATGTATTCGAGTTAGTTCAGTAGATGATTTGTCAAAATTCTCAGATGAAGAGAAACTTGCCAAAGTACAACAGGTATTTGATGGACTAAGAAATACTCTCCCAAATTTTAATTCACTGCCTAAAGAGTAACAGTTAGAAGGACACGATTGCTCAACAAGGGCAGTCATTTTGTTTTCTAACGGAGGCAATAGTGAAAGAAGGGAATCGTAACATTGATTCCCTTTTATTTTAGGTATGCTAACAGCCATATTAGTTTTCCCATAAAATTGTGCCGAATCACATATCCTTTAAAGACAGTACTGAGAACATCGCAGTTAGCTTAAGTAGCTAACTGCTTTGTTTACTGGCTGAATAAATTCAAAAAATATGTTAATGCTATAGATACACCAAGTTGGAATATAAATGACCATTGTATTCTTCTTATGCATGGAGTAGTTAGCTTTTGCTAGCTACTCTTTTTTATTAGTCTGATTATAAAATTTTGTTCTTATTTCTTTTTCACACCATATACTTCTAACCTAGACTCAGCTCATAGAGTTACCTCCTATCTTGGAAGAGCACTTGTACATGGTGCTCTTTTTTAGTTTCCTCATTTCTACACAATGCAATTTTTTATGCAAAAGATACACACTCAATTAAAAATAACCTCATATGATATCTTCTATCCTCTCTTTTTAAAATAAATAGCCTTTACAGAGCACTTTCCAAAGTGCTCTAACTTTTACATATCAAATAGCGTTTTTATTAAAAACTTGTCACATTTAAGCTAGACAAGCATATGTTATTGCATGGAGACTCTCCACTCATAGAAATCTAACCTTTCAAAGAGAATACTTATTAGTGTGCTCTTTTCATTTGCTAGTAAATAACGATTTTGTTATCAAATTTCACCTATCTAAAAAACATACATACAATATCTTGGGTATCTCTTTTCAACATTAGTTTTGGTCAGAGCGCCTTGGGAGAAAGGCGCTCTTTAATTTTCAAATAAGGATTTTATTTAAATTTCATAAAACCTATCTTTGCCTAAATAGGTTCAAAATTATCTATTTAGCATATATAATACCTTTCAATCTCTTGCATGCGATTTCCTTTGTGCTTTGGGTCACCTACAATAAGCTGCAAATAGTCAATTGCGATTAAAACCTTTTTATCAGGATACTTACGCTTTAGCTTCCTAGTCTTAGCGTAAATCTCTTGCATCGTGACATCTGCTTTATCATAAATTTCTAATGGCAAATCATTTATTAATCCCATTGCCTGACTAATTTTTTCCCAATCTTTTAAATTACATAGCTTTTTAGGATTCTTTAATTTCGTAACATCTATATTTCCAGTACTTGAGATCATCCGCTTAAAGTAACTGTTCTTCCCCCATTTCTAACGAGAAGACTCCTGTTGCTGTATGAGCACTTGCCCCATGAAAAGCGACGTTTAATACAAATGCTGCTTTCCCCATCGAAGGACGGGCATCGATAATGATTAAATCGCCTTCTTGTAACCCTGCTGTCATTCTATTCAAATCGTCATAACCAGTTGGAATACCCGTTAAATCACCTACATCAATTTGCATTTTTTTTACAGATCAACAAGCGTATCTTTCAAGTTCACGACTTAAGGCATACTCATGCTTCAAGCTGGTAAGCACCCTAAAATCGCTCAGGATTGCTTAGGTCATTCTTCTATTCAAATGACTTTAGACAAGTACAGCCATAACACACAAAACATGCAACAACAAGCTGCAGAAAACTTTGAGAATATTGTAAACCCCTATGAAAACATCAAATAAAAACCGAAAAATTTTAATGTGAACCAAATATGAGCATTGATAAAAAACAAAGCTTATAAACCTTGATATTACATGGTTTATAAGCCTATATCTTTGAATCTTAGGAGAAGAATGAGCAGCTCTGACCTTTTATATTTTGTATAATACAAAAGTGCCACGAATGACTGTTAAACAAGCATTTATGCACTTTTTATATTAAAAATAAATTTCATATAATAATTTATTTATCTATGCCTTATATTTTGTGTGACTGTCTTAATCGCTGAACCCTTTCATATTCTTAACTTTATAAGGATTTCTATTTTGAGTTACACAATACGATAAAAATGGTTAATTATAAATAAAAAAGGAAAAGGCCGATTTCTATTGGCCTTTTCAAATCCCCTTATATTAGTGTTCGCTATTAAGATCTTTTCCTTCTAGGACCTACAATTAATTTGATTGCTGTTCTTTCTTGATTATCGATAGTAACCTCTTGAAACGCTGGAACAAGAACCAAGTCAATGCCACTTGGAGCTACAAAACCTCTTGCAATCGCAATTGCTTTAATCGCTTGATTTAAAGAACCCGCTCCAATTACTTGAATTTCTACTTTGCCACTTGCTCTTAGTACACCGGCTATTGCACCTGCCACTGAATTTGGACTTGATTTTGAGGATACCTTTAATATATTTTCCATGTAAGTTGCTCCCTCTATTATTTAATCTCTATTTTCTTACTGTTTGAACTATAACTAACGTATCTTTAACTACTATTCATACCAAATACAAACAATTCTGTATAATTACATTCATTCGATATTTTTTGCCTTCTTCCTGCTCAATTGTATAAATAAAAAGCGATGACTAAGTTGGAAACTTAGTCATCACTTTATCCATTTCTCTGTTTAACTAAAATGCTGTTCTTTAAATACTTCTCTTGTTTACTTTGGTGATATACTATCTTAAAGTTTAAATACTTCAACATTTTAAAACCTCGGATAGAGTTATCTGCTAAGTTTTCAGCCTTTTTCTTCTTCAAAAGTCATTACATATAATATTCTAGTTCTATTCTTTTGAAAACTGTATCTCCTCATTAGAGCACTTTATATTATGCCAGCTTTTTATCCCAAATCTATCACCTTATATATGGATAAGCATACACGCCAATTACTTTTCAATTACATAAACTACTATATATTATACATTTATTAATAATAAGAGGTAATATATTGGGTTCATACTATCATTCTTCAAGCTCATATAAAAAGTGTTCGTGCCATCAATCTTCCAGTTCGTATAAAAAATGTTCATGCGACCATTCACATAAACCATCCTGCTCAGCTTACGGAACTTTTTGGCAAACTGAGTTTATAACTGTCCCTTTTGGCGATTCTTTTCCATTTAATCACGTTGGTCCTTTGGCAGGCGGAGTTTCCTTACTAAATCCGACTACTATACAATTTAGTAAAGCTGGTGATTATAAGGTTTCTTTCATTTCAAGTATTAACACTACCTTAAATCCTGTATTTCCCCATATTCCAGTCATAACTATATTTTTAAATAACAATCCACTTGCTAATAACCAAGGTGATTTCGCTTTTCAAATGAATACTTCATCAAATAACGAATGCCTTCAACTAGTTGGCGAAACTATTGTTACGGTTCCAGCTAATTCAACACTTCAACTTAGAAATAATAGTGGTTTCAATCATCAAAGTATTATAACTTGTGATAATGGTATAAATTCAGTTGAATTAACAGTTACAAAACTAAGTTAATACTACTCCCTCACATTCAGATGCTAATTCCGCATCTTTTTTTATTGCATAACGTTTTTTTGATTCCTATCGTCCTCTTATAGAACATAAACTCCCATTTCACTTTTCTATTCATCTAATAAACATGAAAAAGTACCGAATCCTTCTACCACAAGAATTCGGCACTTTTTTTATTAAAACAGATTCCTTCTTTCCTACTTCTCTACATAAACCGATTTAACTATCGTACGATTATAAGGTTGTCCTTCCTTATTCATCCCTTTCATATCAATTGTAACGTTATATACACCTGGCTGTTCTATATTTTTCAAAGCACCTGTGAATGTAGTTGTATTAATATTTTGCGATTCATTTGATTCAGAAACTAATTTTCCATCTTTATTAATTACTCTTACTGTTACTGAAAGATTGCCTTTCATTTCTGGAGCTGCAGGTGATTTTTTGAGTTTATACTCTGCTTTATTTACTTTAACTTTTGCCGGCATTTGAAGGACGAACGGAGCATCTTTTTTGTAATCGGTTATGATTAAATATGCATCTTTCGGCTGCTTCGCCATCATTTTAACTTGCCATCCTCCTGCTTCCATTTTATCAAATTTAAATGTTCTTATAGTCGCTCCTTTAAAGAGAGATTCACCTTCACCAGTAGATACAGCACTATCTTTATTTGTATAAACTTTTCCTTTTGGAGATATTAGTTGTATTTCTACATCCGAAGAAGCTGTTAAAACAGAGACTACCCCTTCTGCTTTTTTATCAACTGCGACAGTTTGCCCTACCCACTGATTTTGTGACAACTCTCCTCCTAAAATAGCTTGATTAGAAGTTGTGTTTAATTGTTCTACCTTTTCCTCTGAACTATTACTCGGGGCTAATAAAGCCGGTACTGGTAAATTTGCTGTCCGTAAATATGGCTCAATTCGTGCGAAAACAGCTGAACCTTTTCGTATATTATCATGATCAAATCGTGCATCCGTAAATAAATGTGTTCCATATGGTAACTTAGCACTCCATTCGTTCACTAATCCATCATTAGAACCGTATGATGACAAGTACAACCCGCCCATAGATAATGCTGAAAAAACAGGTCCCCAGCTTGTCCCAGTAGCCGTATAGTAACGGTTTAATTTAGCTGCAGGATTATTATCTATTGTAGAACGAAACTTTGCCATCTCACCTATTTGCAATGAATATGTCCCATCATCTTTTTGACCTAATATAGAGGCGAGCCACCCTGCCCACCAACTATATGATAAATCCGCTAAATTTGATCCGTAATGCGGAGTGGCAAGTGTAATAACATTTCCAACAAATCGATTCGCTCCATATCCAACTAACGCAGCTTGTGTATCGATACCACCTTTACTATGAGCTACAACATTTACTTTTTCACCAAAATGATTATAAATTTCTTCAAGCTTTTGTGCTAACAATTTTCCATTGTCCCATTGGCTAGCTGATCCTTTCCCCGCAGCATCGTATAATTGAATAAATACAGTTTGATAGCCTGCTTTCAAAGCGTAGTCGTACATATCATTCATATCATGATATACCGTTTTTCCATACCAACTATCCGCATTACCGTTTCTTCCTTGCACAAAGAGAATTGGTGGTTTATTCTCATCATAATTAGCAGGTTTCTGACCTAAAAACCATTCTCCAGGAGTAAATACTTCTTTGTCTGGAAAACCAGTCTTAAGCTCTGTTACAACCTCCGCGTGTACATTTGTACTAAAAACCAGCGGACTCATAAAACAAAGTACAATAAATAATGCGATACTCCTTTTCATAATTCCCATTAACATCCCCCTTTTCCGCAAGAAAGAAAACGCTACCATTACATTGAACACCAATTTTTTTAAATTCCATTTAATCAATTACTTTTTCGATACATTAGAATTAGAAATTAGTAGCCGCATTTCTTTCTTATCAAACGTTATTCTCTCAACATTCATTCATTCCTTTTTACAATAAGCGTTTTGAATATTTCTCAATAAAGCTTTCTCTTCACAAAAAAAACTGCGTATAAAAGGTCTCTTTAATAACCTTTTATACGCAGCTTCTTTGTTTAAAATCCGATGATATACTCATCATCATATTTATCGTATTGCAAACCAGCTCCTATTCTCAATTCTGTAACTTGATCTCTAAGGAATGGTGCATCTTCTATTTTACTAGTTGCAATTTCGATTCCATATTTTTTTGTTAAATGCGCTAACTCTATTAAAAACCATTCTCTTCGCAACGCGATTGGAATTTCATACGTTCGTCTTTTCATATATACTAGCACCTCTTCTATTTTCATTAATAAAAAGAGTACCACTTCTACTTTCGATACACTTTTTAAAACTATCGTTCATCATCAAAGGCCAATGAAACATTATAGTATATGCATGTCCATTTTAAACGTGCTATGGCAAAAATAATATTAAAAAACTGAAAAAACCTCATTTAGTTTACATAAAAAAATTATGTAATAGTAAAAGGGTAAGGCTTGTCCCTCATCCTTTTACTATAGAAATCTAAATTAAGAACACCTTGGTACACCTAACGCTAAAAATAAACCCGCTACTCCTGCTGTAATTGGCACCTTCAACGTAATAACATCATCTACTTTTGTTACTAAAAAGTAAGCATTCCCTTCTTGTAACACGCAATTCACTAATAATTGAAATTCCATTCAAATCTCCTCCTTCCAAATGAGATACTATAATCTATGAAAATCTTTTCAAAATGTAATAGGAGTTAAATCTATTTTTCCTTATATATAAAATAAATGTTTGTTTATCTATTAAAAATAATATAAATCTTTTTATTTTATTAAAAACCCTGTAATTTCCAATGAATTCTTATATAATCAATACAGAAAATCTTACAAATGGAGGTATGAAAATGGCTATTTTGAGTAATATTGGTGTAGCTTTATTTTTGATTGCTATCATTCTTTTAATCTTATGTATCATTTCATTCTTTAAGAAAAATGGAAAAGCAAAACAATATGGTCGTCCAACTGTTATTCTTTTTATGATTTCAATTATGTTAATAATGACCGGCACAACAAAATCTGAACACCCAGTCGTCGAATTTTTTTCTACTTTAAGTTTCATTCTATTTATATTTTTCCTTGTTCTTGCAATATTATCTGTTATTAAGAAAACAGGTGTAGCAAAAAAACAATTTATAATTACAGCTGTTTTATTTGTCATTTTTGTTGCGCTATCAGGTATTTCAAGTCCCTCTTCTGAAAAAACGAAAGCAACTAATAAACAAGTCGCTTCTAATAGTGAAGAGAAAAAAGATGACGCAAAGAAAAAGGAATTAGAAAATAAAGAAGCGGACGAAAAAACTCGTAAGCAAGAAGATGAGAAACGTCAAGCTGAGGAACTAGCTCGTAAGCAAGAGGATGAGAAACGTCAAGCTGAGGAACTAGCTCGTAAGCAAGAAGATGAGAAACGTCAAGCTGAAGAACTAGCTCGTAAACAACAAGAAGAGCAACAGCGTCAAGCTGAAGAACAGGCCCGTAAACAACAAGAAGAGCAACAACGTCAAGCTGAAGAACAGGCCCGTAAACAACAAGAAGAGCAACAACGTCAAGCTGCTGAACAAGCTCGCAAACAACAAGAAGAGCAACAACGTCAAGCTG
>NZ_JBALMG010000101.1:20413-78223 GCF_036963225.1 Bacillus sp. JJ783
AGCTGCTGAACAAGCTCGCGTACAACAGGAACAACAAAAAGCACAGCAAACTCAAACACAACCGGCTGCTGGAAGCAATAGTAATACATATTTCAAAAATTGTACTGAAGTTAAAAATGCTGGGAAAGCCCCATTATATAGAGACCAACCAGGATATAGCTCTAAACTTGATCGTGATGGCGATGGAGTTGCGTGTGAAAGATAGTAATAAAAAAGAAGCTTCTACTAAGCTTCTTTTTTTATTATCCTAAAGTATTGCGACGAATTACGCTTCCTCTTACTTAAATAAAACTCCTTTTATTATTCTCAAAAATGACACATAATAAGTGATTTAAATCACCACATTGATTTTAATTTATCGCTATTCTTGATTTAGATATTACATTTAAACTTTATGGAGGTCTTCATATGGAACATACATTTACTGAAACTTCAATTATCGGTGAGATTGTAACACAATTTCCGAAAGCTAGTGATCTTTTTAAATCATATAGAATAGATTTTTGTTGTGGTGGAAATAGACCACTTATTGATGCAATTAATGAAAGAAATTTATCAGCATCAGAGGTAATCACAGAGTTAAATACGCTTTATCATAAAACGAAACTATTAAACGAATCTGAAATTGATTGGAAAAATGCTTCTTATCAAGAATTGATTGATTATGTTATAAATAAGCATCATCGCTATTTAAATGAAGAATTGCCACAGTTAAGCCCATATGTGACGAAAGTATTACGCGTTCATGGGGCTAGTCAGCCTCATTTAGCTCAAATTCATAAGCTATTTCATGAACTTAAAATTGAATTAGAACAGCATTTAATTAAAGAAGAAACCGAAGATTTTCCATTAATTTTAGAATTCGAGCAAAATCCAACTGATGAAAACTATACAAAGTTACGTAAAGTAGTAGATGAGTTGGAGAATGAACATAGCCACGCTGGCAATATTATTAAAGAACTTCGTAAGGTGACAAATGACTTTACTCCTCCAGAAGGAGCTTGCGGCACTTATCGTCTTGTTTACCAGCGCCTTGAAGCTCTTGAATCTGACTTGTTTGAACATATTCATTTAGAAAATAACATTTTATTTCCACGTGCTATCGCAAAAGCTTAATTACGGCGCAGGACATGAGCATTTTTACTCATGTCCTGCTTTTCATTTTGTAAAAAATATTCACACGTTCCCCCACCGTTTCACTGGACAGCTTGATATAATTTAATTTATCGAAGGAATATATCAGGTAGCATTAAGGCGTTGTATTTATGAAAGAAAAAATGATTTAAAAACATTTACGAGAGTTCTTCCTCTTTAAAGAACTTTCAGAAGAAGAACTACAGCTTGTTATGGAGGGTTCTTCATTCCCAACGGATTATTCCTCCTTCCTCTCTTCTTTAATCTCACTAAAAAACAAGTCCTCTCATAAAGTAAAACTTCTAATTTGCGGGGTTTTGTTCATTGCCCGCAGACTATTAAGCGTCCCTCTCTCCTTTCACTTCCACTACAATCTAGTTATCTGCCCACATAACCAAATATCTCTTTCGCTTCTCCCTTCACATAAACCCGAATTTTAACAATTTGTGAATCATTATAAATATGTGATAAATATCACATCTCCCTCTTTTTTAATTTTCTATAATGGAAATATAATTCTTTGTTCAACTTTTCACATAGAAAGGGAAATGAATATGAAAAAACGTTTAGTTATGATCGGGAATGGTATGGCTGGCATACGCTGTATGGAAGAAATATTAAAACATGATAGTGATTTATATAATATTACTATTTTTGGAGATGAACCACATCCAAACTACAATCGCATTATGCTCTCTCATGTTCTGCAGGGAAAAACAAATATGCAAGATATCATTATGAACGAATATAGTTGGTACGAAGAAAATGAAATAACTTTATATACAAACGAGAGAGTTCAAAGTATTGACCGAGAAGAAAAAGTCATTGTCACAGAAAAAAATCGTACTCTTACATATGACAAACTCATTATCGCAACAGGATCTAGTGCTTTTATATTACCTGTTGAAGGTTCCACCCTTCCTGGTGTGACTGGATTCCGAACAATTGAAGATACACAATTTATGATTAATACTGCTAAAGATAAGAAAAAGGCCGTTGTCATTGGTGGTGGATTACTTGGTTTAGAAGCCGCAAGAGGTCTTATTGACTTAGGAATGGACGTACATATTGTTCATTTAATGCCGAGCTTAATGGAGCAACAATTAGATGCCAAAGCTGCTTCTCTATTGCGTGAAGATTTAGAAGCGCAAGGCATGAAATTTCTAATGGAAAAGAAAACTGTGAAGATTCTTGGTACCGATCATGTTGAGGGTATTCAATTTGAAGATGGTGAAATTGTAAATTGTGATTTAATCGTAATGGCTGTCGGAATACGTCCAAATACTCAAATAGCAAAAGATGCTGACTTAATTGTAAATCGCGGCATTGTAGTCAACGACTATATGCAAACAAATGATGAATCCATTTATGCAGTTGGAGAATGTGCAGAACATGATGGTATCGCATATGGACTTGTTGCTCCTCTTTATGAACAAGGTGCAATATTAGCAAAACAAATAACGAATTTACAAACGGATGGATATACAGGCAGTATCGTCGGTACGCAATTAAAAGTTGCAGGTTGTGATTTATTCTCTGCTGGCCAAATTTATGAAGATGATATAACGAAAGCAATATCAATCTTTGATGAATGTAAACGTTCCTATAAAAAAGTATTAATTCGTGACAATAAAGTCGTTGGTATCGTTTTATATGGTGATACTGCTGATGGTACACGCCTCTTTAGCATGTTAAAGAAAGAAGAAGACATACAAGAATATACAGCCGCTTCCCTTCTTCACAAAGCTGGTGAAGAAAGTGAACTTAACGTAGCTACTATGAGTGCGGATGACACTATTTGCGGATGTAATGGTGTTACAAAAGGTACAATCGTTCATGCCATTTTAGAGCAAGAGTTAACTACTTTTGAAGAAGTTAAAGGATGTACGAAAGCTGCGGGGTCTTGTGGTAAATGTCGTCCGCTTGTTGAACAAATTTTATCTCATACACTTGGAGATGCTTTTGATGCCTCAACGCAATCTGCCGGTATGTGTGGATGTACAACTTTATCACGTGATGAAGTCGTAGCGGCAATTCACGAGAAATGTTTAAAATCTCCAAAAGAAGTACGAAATGTCCTTGGTTTTGCACATGAAGACGGCTGTTCGAAATGTCGCCCTGCTTTAAACTACTATTTACGTATGGCGATTCCAGAAGAATATGCAGATGATAAATCATCCCGTTACGTTAATGAAAGAATGAATGGTAACATCCAACATGATGGTACATTTTCTGTTATTCCACGTATGTATGGAGGCGTTACAACCGCAGATGATTTAATGAAGATTGCTGAGGTTGCGAAAAAATATGACGTCCCTCTCGTAAAAATTACAGGTGCGAGTCGAATCGGCTTATATGGTGTTAAGAAACAAGATTTACCTAACGTATGGGCTGACTTACATATGACTTCTGGATATGCGTACTCAAAATCGCTTCGTAATGTAAAATCATGTGTTGGTTCTCGCTTCTGTCGGTTCGGTACGAAAGATTCATTAGGACTTGGTATGCTCCTTGAACAATCATTAGAAATGGTAGATACACCTCATAAAATGAAGATGGGTGTAACGGGCTGTCCACGTAACTGTGCGGAAGTACTTACGAAAGATTTCGGTGTTGTGTGTGTTGAAAATGGATTCCAACTTTATATCGGCGGAAATGGTGGTACAGAAGTACGTGAAGCTGATTTTGTAATGATCGTCCCTACTGAAGATGATGTCCTTCGCATCGCAACAGCTTACATGCAATATTATCGTGAAACTGGTATTTATGGGGAACGTACTGCCTACTGGACAGAACGGTTAGGCTTCGATCACATAAAAGAAATACTACAGGATACAAGTATGGTCACGATGTTAAATGAGCGTTTCCAAACAGCTCGTAGCACATATACGGAAGCTTGGGGACAGGCACTAGAAACGAAATCATTAAAAGCTATGTATGAAGTAGAAACTGTGAAATAAGGAGCTGTGAACCATATGTTACAAACGAAAGAGAAAATAAAAGTTATGCGTGCGGAAGACCTTCCTATTCAAATTGGTAAAGAAGTGCAAATGAAAGACATTTCTATTGCCCTATTTCGTCTCTCAAATGGCGATATTCGAGCTGTAGAAAATCGTTGCCCTCATAAAAATGGACCATTAGCAGAAGGTATTGTATCTGGAGAATTCGTCTTTTGCCCACTACATGATTGGAAAATTTCATTACTAACAGGTGAAGTTCAAAAACCGGATGACGGCTGTATTCAAACGTACGAAGTAGAAGTTATCGACGGAGATATTTATATATATATGTAATTTACAAAAGGAAGCCTCCCCTGGCTTCCTTTTAAATAAAAACAAACGAGGTGCGAATATGAACGGATATGTATATTTAGTTGGTGCAGGACCAGGTGATGAAGGGCTTATTACAAAAAAAGCGATAGATTGCTTAAAGCGTGCAGATATTGTCTTATATGACCGCTTATTGAACCCTACTTTTCTTAGTTATACAAAGCAAACTTGTGAACTTATTTATTGCGGTAAAATGCCTAAGAATCATACTATGCGACAAGAAATGATTAACGCCCACCTCCTTCAATTTGCGAAAGAAGGGAAAATCGTTGTCCGCTTAAAAGGCGGAGATCCATCTATTTTCGGCAGAGTTGGTGAAGAAGCAGAAACTTTAGCGGCAGCAAACATTCCATACGAGATTGTGCCAGGTATTACAGCTAGCATCGCCGCTAGTAGTTATGCAGGTATCCCCCTCACCCACCGCAACTACAGTAATAGTGTAACTTTACTAACTGGACATTCAAAAGGTCCTTTAACCGATCATGGAAAATACAATTCATCCCACAATAGCGACACGATCGCCTACTATATGGGTATAAAAAACTTACCTACCATTTGTCAAAACTTACTACAAGCAGGAAAAAAAGAAGATACACCTGTAGCAGTCATTGAATGGGGTACAACTGGTAAACAGCGCGTTGTCACAGGAACACTTTCAACCATTGTTCCTATCGTCAAAAACGAAAATATTTCTAATCCATCAATGACAATTGTTGGTGATGTCGTTTCCTTACGTAATCAAATCGCTTGGAAAGAACGTAAACCATTACATGGTAAAAAAGTATTATTTTCAGCTGCTACAAATAAAGAAAGTTCAATAAAACAAATGTTACAAGAATGCGGTGCAGAAATATATCAAATTCCAACTTTCAAAAAGAAAGAATACACATTAACCTCTGAACAAATCAATGAAATTTTCAACGTTGATCGCCTTGTATTTTGTTCAGCTGAGAGTGTAGAGATTTTGATACAATCATGCAGTAAGCGCCATAAAGATATTCGTTCCTTACAGGCAGAACTGCAATATATGAACCTTCCTGTTCAAGAAAAGCTTATGCAGTATGGATTGTTAAGTAAACCTGCAGCGTTTTCTTCTAATACAACTATTTATTTAGGCCGAAATATTAATCGAATTGCTTTCATTCAAGAAAAAATTGGTGCAGGCTCCTATATGATGACTCATGAGTATACAATCGATAATCGCTTCGATGAAATTCATTCACGTATGCTTTCTGAATTCTCATGGGATAGTATTGTATTTGAAGGGCGCGCTTCAATTGATACGTTTCTATCAGAAGTAAAGCGTCTTGGCTTTATGCATGTTCTTACTCTTCCATTCTCGTATACCGACGTTCCAACTTTACACTATGCGAATAAAGTCGGGTTACATAACATTGATCATCAATTACAAGACATTATTATGAAGAAGGATATGGTGGCAAGATGAAAGGAATTGTATATGTTGGACACGGGAGCCGGCTCCAAGAAGGGAACGAACAATTCACTCACTTTATTCAATCAGTTATGACAGAGCGTAACGAAAGGATTCAAAAAATAGCTTTTCTTGAACTAACAACACCTACCATTCAAGATGCAGTTACAGAAACAATAATAGAAGGAGCAACTGAAATAATGATAGTTCCTGTTTTATTATTTGCAGCAGCTCACTATAAACGTGATATTCCTTTTGAGATAGAGCAAATGCAAAAGAAATATCCACATATAAATTTTTCAGTTGCACCACCTTTTAGTACGCATCCACATATGGTTGAACTTGTAGTTAAAAGAATACGTGAAACAATGCCAATGCAAGACAGTAGAATTATACTCGTCGGTCGAGGTAGTAGTGACCCTCAGCCGATATATGAATTACAACAAATTGGAGCAGCTGCCGGACGAAAACTCGGTATGCCAGTATCTTGTTCCTTTTTAACAAAAGGAACTCCCTCTTTTACTGCTGAGCTCAAAAATATAACACAGGCTGCGTCACATGTATATGTCATGCCGTACCTTCTCTTTACCGGATTATTGCTTCAAAAAATTAAATTACATACAAAAAAGTATGATCACGTTACAACTTGCAACTGCCTTCAGTTTGATACATACATGAAGTTAACATTATTAGAACGAATGGAGGAATGTGTGTATGTATAACCTGTACCCTCTTATGTTTAATCTAAATCAAAAAGTGGTCGTTATCATTGGTGGTGGTAAAATTGCATATCGAAAAGCGTCTGGATTAAAGGATACAGGCGCTTTTGTCACGGTTGTCAGCCCGGAAATTTGCGAGGAAATGAAGGAGCTTCCTTATGTTACATGGAAGCAAAAAACTTTTACTAATGATGATATTAAAGATGCCCATCTTATTTATGCCGCAACAAATCAACATACTGTAAATATGATGGTCAAGCAAGCTGCTCATGATTTCCAATGGGTTAACGTTGTAAGTGATGGTACAGCATCATCATTTCACACACCTGGTGTCATACGAAATGATGAATTTGTTGTCAGTATTTCAACTTCAGGTAAAGATCCATCGTTTACAAAACGTATGAAGCAGGAACTAACCTCTATACTTCCTAAGCTTATAAAAAAACTTTCCCGTACACATAAATCGGAATCTATCTCTTAGCTAGCATATGAATTTACTTTGGACAAACGTTTTTAGAGACGTTTGTTCTTTTTTATGAAACAAGTAAAATATCGTTATCTATAGAACGATATTGATACAACCATTCATCCCCTCTCGTGTTCAAGTATAAAAAAAGGATGCCTCTACTAGGCACCCTTTTTCTCTATTAATTATTCTTTAACATCACTAACAGCTTCTCTTGACTATACATCCACACTGTAATGATTAAACAAGCAAGCGCTACTTCTGATAATGCCATAAATCCAATTGCATAATGACCTGTTAGTTGGAATAGTAGTGTTAAAATTAATGGTGGGAAGAACCCTCCTAGTCCACCTAAAGCTGACACAACCCCATTTACAATCCCTGCTTGTTCAGAGAAGTACATTGGAACAAGTTTAAAGATTGTACCATTTCCAATACCTGCACAGAATGCGACTAGTAAGCAACCAAATGTATACACGTTCATACTAGGCATAAATGATAAAATAATACCTGAAAGTGTTAAGCCGATAAATACGAAGATTAATATTTTAAATGGATTAAACTTATCACCGAGCCAGCCACCAATTGGGCGCATCATTGTTGCTAATACGATAAATCCCGCTGTCCGCATACCCGCATCTACTTTCTCTAATCCGAAGTGAGATACTAAAAAGTTTGGTAAATATACTGTGAATGCGACAAATGATCCGAAAGTTAAAAAGTAAAAGATACATAAAAACCAAAGTTTTTCATTTTTATATACACCTTTTATTTGTTCCATTAATGGTGTATTCACCTTTTTCTCCTTACGATCGCCTAATAAAAAGTTCATAAGTGCAAATGCTGCCAGTAAAACTAAATAACACTGTACTGTTGTTCTCCAGCCAACCGAAGTTGCAATGACAGGTGCTAAAAACGAAGTAATTGCTGTTCCGGCGTTACCGACACCATAAATACCATTTACAAAACCGTGACTCTCTTTCGGAAAGTATTTCGGTAAAGAAGTTACTCCTACAGAGAATACAGCACCACCGATTCCTACGAATAAGCCACCAATAATTAAATCCATCATAGAATTGGCAACGCTAATATAAAAGACAGGGAATAATAGAAGAATAAAACTCACAAAAAACAATTTTCTTGCTCCGTAACGATTTGTCCAATAACCAATTGGAATGCGAAGAATAGAACCTAAAATAACCGGTACTGCTGTGACCATAGAAATTTGTCCTGCAGTTAATGGTATATCCGCTTTAATATAAGGCATTAATGATGATAATATTACCCATACCATAAAACCAATAACTAGATTAGAAGTTTGTAAACTTAATTGAAAATTAGGACTTTTCATCCTGTTCCCTCCTATGTATGCATAGTTATATTAATTCCCTCCAGTCTAATCACGTACTAACATGATTAGACTGAAAAGAATCAACCACCACTTACTGGCGGAATCATCGCTACAACATCGCCAGTTTGAATGATGTCATCCTCATTTGCGTATTCTTCATTTACAGCGACCATAATCTGGTTTGAAATTGTTATGTTGTATTCTTTAACAAGAATATCTTTTAGCTCAGTAACAGTAATATTTCCATAATCTATTTGCAACGCTGACTTACTTGCTTCTTCTTGCAAATTTGCAAATAATAATACTTCAATCATCTTCTCATCTCCTTTTCAGGCTCCCCACTTAAATATGCTGTTTTCTCTAACTGATCTCCTATCCATGACTCACCATCTTCCCAAAACTCTTTCTTCCAAATCGGAACAATTTGTTTAATTCGTTCCATAATATATTCATTCGCCTCATAGGCTGCTTTCCGGTGCGGTGTAGCCACAGCTACTACAACAGCAAGGTCAGAAATTTGCAATGTACCAATGCGATGTGTAATTGCCACATATGTCCCCGGCCATTTCCCTTCTACTTCGGTACCAATTTTCGCAAGCTGCTTTTCTGCCATTGCTTTATAAGCTACATACTCTAAATATAACGTACGACGCCCTTTCGTAAATTCTCTGACAGTACCAATAAAAGTTGTAACTGCACCGCACTCACGCCGAATTACTTTACTTGTAACTTCTTCAATTGCAATAGGTGTATCAATTACTTCAAAATACGTATGTGTCATCTTGCACCTCTTATCTTTGTCTAAATCATTTCTTATACAGATCTAATCTGCGGAAAATCTCTCAATCTATTTTTCTATTACTTATATGATCGAAGTGGTTCTTCCCATGGCCACTCGCTTCCTAAGTTTGATTCTAATAACAGTACCGAAACAGTTATTCCTGCTTCAAATCCTCTCGTTCCTCCCGGTAGGACGATAAATGCATTCGCTTCTGCAAGTGAAGAAATTGCACTAGATTTATCTAAACCAACTGGTGTAACCTGTAATTGGCCATCTACAAGTTCTACCTTCCCTCTTACAAAACGCGTAAACGGATTTGCTTTCGGAAAGTCTTTCTGTAAAATCGCCTCTGCACGATATACGTGCGGATCTTTCCTATGCAAGTATGTTCCAATGACTGGTCGAACATATAATTCACACCCAACATAACAAGCAGAAGGGTTACCGGATAGACCAAATAATAGTTTTCCTTCTAACTCAGCTACAGTTGTCACACTTCCTGGTCGCATCGCTATTTTATTGAAAAGTACATTAGCTTGTAATCTCTCATAAATAGCAGGTAAATAATCGTAGTCTCCTACTGAAACGCCACCAGTTGTAATTAAAATATCGACTTCTTTCATTGCTCTTTTTACGGTCTCATAACACGTCTCTAAATCGTCAACGAATTGTCCATAATACTGTACAAATCCGCCCGCTCGTTCAACTTGAGCAGCTATCATATAGGAGTTACTATTTCGAATCTTCCCTTGTTTCAGTTGTTCATGTACTTCGAGCAGTTCACTTCCTGTCGTTACAATTCCAATAACCGGCTGTCTTACAACATGTACGGAACTATAACCAAACGTAGCAAGAAGCGCTGCTACTCCAGGGTTAATAGAAGTCCCTTTTTTCACAAGTATGGCATTTTGTTTTACATCTTCTCCTTTAAAAGAAATGTTATCACCAGAGGCGAAAGGACGTTTTAATTTCATATAAGTCTTTTCGTTTTCTTCAAACGCTTCCGTTAGCTCTAACATAACGACAGCATTACACCCCACTGGAATTGCGGCTCCTGTCATAATACGTACAGCTTGAAATGCTTTCACCTCTTCTGTAAAAACAAAACCTGCTCCAATTTCACCAATCACTTCAAACAGAATGGGATTACTACTACTGGCTTTTTTTGTATCTTCTGCTCGAATCGCAAATCCGTCGTATGGAGAGCGATTAAAATGAGGGACATCATGATCTGCAATAACATCTTCTCCAAGAATTCTTCCGTAACTTTCTATAAGAGAAACCTCTTCTGTTTCACCTTGACGAGCATATTCCATTACACGTGTAACTGCTTCTGCCACTGGAATTGATATACGTTTTTGTAACATTCCTTTTTCACCTCGTTTTGATAAGGAGAAACGCTCTTTCTATTCACCCTATATATTTTGCGTATAATCGTTTTGCCATTTTCATATCATTAGTCCCATGAATAAACGCCCTACCGTCTGTAAATAAAACAAAACGATAGTCATCCATTAGAAACGATAGTAAATATGGTGTTTTTTTGACATTCACACTTTTTTGTAAGCGCTTTTGAATTTCTTCTAAATTAAGAATCCCCTTTACTCCCGGACGGATTTGAACCGTATTCCGCCCGCATAACACTTCTGTTTTCATCTGTGATTCAAACGTTAAACTTGGATACGTGCGTACATTTCCACAAGATGGACATGTACTTTTTTTCTGCCTATTTACTTTTAATGAGAGGTATTGATTATTCCAAATATCAAATGATAACATTGTCCCTCGTAACGACTCATAATCATCCACCAATATTTTCATCGCTTCTGTTATTTGATTAGCAACGACCATTTGTACAGCTGGCTGAATGATCCCTGCTGTATCGCATGTTGCTCCGCCCATAGGATGATCCATCAGACAGCGAAAACATGGTGTTTTCCCAGGAAGAATTGTATACGTTACACCGTAACTTCCAATGCATCCACCGTATATCCAAGGTATATTTTCTTTTTGCGAAATGTCATTTATAAGTAGGCGCGTATCGAAATTGTCAGTCGCATCTAATATGAGATCCACTTTTTTTGTTAACACTTCCATCTCTTGCATTGTGACGTCCGTTACAATTGGTACAATTTCTACTTTAGAATTAATCTTCCCTAAATGTTCTGCAGCTGCAATTGCTTTTGGTTTACACTGCTGTGCATCTTCTTCTGTATATAACTGTTGCCGCTGTAAATTACTCCATTCGACGTAGTCACGGTCAGCAATTGTCAATTTCCTAATTCCCATTCTAACGAGCGCTTCCGCGTTTGCAGCGCCAAGTGCACCCGCACCGATTAAGAGCACATGCTTTTCTCTTATTTTTCTTTGGCCCATTTCACCAATTCCAGAAAATAAAACTTGCCTTGAATAACGCTCTTCCATGCAGAATCCTCCTTTCGTTATCCACCAATATAAGACATTTCAATTTTAGGACGATTTTTTGTACTTTCTGCCGTTCGTTCATCTGAATACCGATCTTTTCTGTACTCCCATACACCTTTTAGAATTTTTAATAATGATGCATCAGAAATATTTTCCCGAAGAAGCGTTCGTAAATCTGTTCCATCTGCTCTGAATAAGCACGTGAAAAATTTACCATCTGCCGAAATACGAGCTCTCGTACAAGAAGAACAGAATGACTCAGAAACAGAAGTAATAAATCCAACTTCTGTATCGCTCCCTACATACCGATACAATTTCGCTACTTCTCCAAAATAACGGGGCTTAATGGGCTCAATAGGATATACACGATTAATTTTTTCTATTAACTCTTCCTTCGTAATTACTTGTTCAAAGTTCCATCCGTTCGTACTACCAACATCCATAAACTCGATAAAACGGAGCTGAATTCCCTGCTTTTTAAAATAACCTGCCATCAGAAGAATTTGACTATCATTCATCCCTTTTTTTACGACCATATTTACCTTTACTTCTAGTCCTGCTGCCTTTGCTGCCTCAATTCCCTTTAATATAGGCTTCGTACTTACATTACGACCATTAATTTTTTGAAAGATATGATCCTCTATCGCATCTAGACTAATATTTACACGTTGTAATCCTGCTTCTTTTAATAGCTTAGCTTGTTTTGCTAAATGAATACCGTTTGTTGTGAGTCCAATATCCGTTAAGCCATCTAACTTTGCAAGTCTTGCAATCAACTTCGGTAAGTCTTTACGTAATAAAGGTTCCCCGCCTGTAATCCTAATTTTTTTCACTCCCATGCTAATAAATAATTTCGCTAACCTTTCAATTTCATCGAATGTTAGTAAACACTCTTCCTGTAAAAAAGCATAATCAGGTCCGAACACTTCAGCCGGCATACAGTATGTGCACCTAAAATTACAACGGTCAATAACTGAAATACGTAAATCTTGAAGTGGTCGCTCTAAAGAATCTTTCATCTTCCCTTGCATCTATATCCCTTCTTTTCTACTTAAATCCTTAGTAAGTTTTCAATTTTTCATTTGCCTTCATTATAAAAAAGAAGCTACATATTCAATGTGACTTTTCTCACATTACTTTCCCCATTTAAAAAATCTTCACAAATCCGTTCGAATTTTGTTCACATCTCTAGTCCCATTCTCTTTACATACTAAAATTTCTTAAACTAAAAAACTTATATTCGCATAATATAATCCCTTACTATAAGTAGCTTTTTAGACATTTAAAGTCGTTTTTCCTTACGGTCATTGAAATTTCACTTTATTTTCAAAAATATCTCTTGCAATTTCATCATGATTACATCCAAAATAAGAAATATACTGCTTATAAGAAGAAAGGTGATTGCTGTGGCAAACAGTACGGCATTATCCAAAGATTTAAAGGAGTTACTTTCATCTGTTGAATATAAAATGCAAATCAATAAGGGGAGTTTTATTTTTCAAGAAGGTATGGAAGCAACAGAAATTTATATCATTCACTCTGGAAAAGTGCAAATCAGTAAACTTAGTGCTGACGGACAAGAATTAACACTTCGCATTTGTTCACAAAATGATATTATTGGGGAATTAACATTGTTCACGGAAAATGCAAGGTATTTATTAAATTCGAAATGCCTTGAAGATGTTGAAGTAGGGGTTATTAAACGTGCAGCCTTAGAAATAGCATTACTTCAAAAGCCTGCACTTGTATTTGAATTTATGAGATGGATTAGCGAGCATTTAAGAAGAATGCAAACAAAATTCCGAGATCTAGTATTACACGGTAAAAAAGGTGCCCTGTATTCTACACTCATTCGAATGACAAATAGTTATGGTATTTTAAAAGAAAATGGGATTCTCATCGATTTACCTTTAACGAATCAAGAACTTGCGAATTTCTGTGCAACTTCCCGTGAAAGCGTAAATCGGATGTTAAGTGATTTAAAAAAACAAGGGACAATTTCTATTTACAAAGGTAAGATTACAATTCATGATTTACAATTCTTAAAATGTGAAATTGCTTGTGAGGATTGTTCTGCCTCAATTTGTAGTATTGAGTAGCATCTTATTTAGATGCTACTCTTTTTTCATATTAAGTTACTGGTTATTTTCCTTGTTGCTATCCCCTATATCAAGAAAGACGAGGGGTTCAATTAAACCTCGTCTTTCTTGATATATTACTAAATAGGTATAACGGCATTATTTTTTCAATTCATTAGGAATACGTCTTCTGTAAATAACGTAACTACGGCTTAAATATTTAATCGGAGCACTAAAAACATGGACAAGTCTTGTAAACGGCCATACTGCGAAAAGCCCCATCCCTGCAATAATATGAATTTTAAACCATACAGGTACTTCCATCATATATTCAACTTTCGGTTGGAAAATAAAGAGACTACGGAACCATGGACCGATTGTTGTACGATAATCAAATCCTTTTGAGTCAATATTTAAAAAGGTTGAAGTCAATCCCGCCAGCATCACAATAAGCAATAAGATAAGCGCAACATAATCTCCTGTTGTACTCGTTGCAATGATGCGTTTTACTGTTAAACGGCGATACGTTAATATAATTAATCCAATAATAGAGGCAATCCCTGCCGGAAGTCCGAAGCTAATCGCTACTATATGATACATATGCTCAGAAATACCTATTGAGCGGTATATGGCCTCTGGAATTAATATCCCCATAACATGACCGCCAATTACGAACATTATCCCAAAGTGGAATAATAGACTTCCGATCCGGAGCATTTTCTTCTCTAATAGTTCGCTAGATTTTGATGTCCAGCCAAATTGATCATAGTTGTATCTGAAAATGTGTCCACCAATAAAGATTGCAAAAATGATATAGGGAAACAGCACCCATAAAAATTGATCCATCATTTTGACAACACTCCTTTCTAATTCGTCTGTACTCCCCATGCATCGATAGCTAGGAGAACGGCTGTAAGAATTGGTTCGTGCATACAGTTTGCTTCTTTTAATTGCCCGTGCAGTGCTTGTATATTTTCCGTGTATTTACTCATAATTGGTTCGCTATCTTTTTCATTCGCGTTTGCAAGAAACTCAAGTAAAAGCGGTAAATAATCAGGTAGTTCTTTATCTGTTACGTTAAAACCAGATTTTTGATAATGCTGTTTTAACTCTAATAATTCAATTCCACGCTCTCTTTGTTCACCTGTTTTCATGTAGGTAAGATACATATTTGTCTTCTTTCCAAAGTCGAATGTATAGACGTAAGAATCAATAAGTTGATTGTCTGTTTTATCTAGCGCTGCTTTTATAAATGTTGTAAGTGATGCTCTGATTTCTTCCTGTTCAATTTCTTGAATCTCTTCCTGTAATTCTAGTAAAGCTTCTCTCCAACCTAGTTCAGGATAGGAGAGAAGAAAAGAAGAACAAGAAAAAGCGGTTTGTAAACTTTGTTTCATATTTGTCTGCCCCCTTTATTTAAGAAATTGTCATACAAGAGCCTGGGCCACCTGTGAAGGAAAGACCACAGCTTCCTTGTTCACTATATAAATCTGCAACTTGTTCGCGGTGAGAGGCCGGAATGACGAAGCGATCTTTATATTTCGCAATGGCAAGAAGACGATACATATCTTCTACATCCTCTTTCGTTAAACCAATTTCTTTTAATACTGCTTCATTTGGTTCCTTATTAATTTGCAGTGCTCTCATATGTGTTCGCATGACAGCCATTTTTTTCAATGTAAGACGAATGTGTGATTCATCTCCTGCAGTGAGTAAATTCGCTAAATATTGAATTGGAATACGCATATTATCAATAGCAGGGAAAATCTCTTCTGCTTGCCAGTTACTTCCTTTCCCCTCCACCATATTCATAATCGGGCTAAGCGGCGGGATATACCAAACCATCGGCATTGTACGGTACTCTGGATGAAGAGGAAGAGCAATTTTCCAATCAATAATCATTTTATAAATAGGTGACTCCTGTGCCGCTTTCATCCATTCATCAGGAATTCCTTGTTTTTTTGCTTCAGCTATTACTTCTGGATCATTTGGATCTAGGAAAACAGTAAGCTGAGATTCATATAAATCTTTTTCATTTTCAACAGAAGCTGCTTCTTTTACTTTGTCAGCGTCATATAGCATTACCCCTATATAGCGAATACGTCCTACACATGTTTCAGAGCAAATTGTTGGCATACCAGCTTCAATACGCGGGAAACACATTGTGCATTTTTCTGCTTTATTTGTTTGCCAGTTAAAATACACTTTTTTATACGGACAAGACGATACACAAAATCTCCAAGCACGACATGCATTTTGATCAACAAGGACAATCCCATCTTCTTCACGTTTATACATCGCACCAGATGGACAAGACGAAACGCAAGATGGATTCATACAATGTTCGCATATGCGTGGTAAATACATCATAAAGACATTTTCAAAATCCGTTTTAATTCCTTCTTCCATTTTCTTGACGTTCGGATCTTGTAATCCTGTTATATGTCCACCTGCTAAATCATCTTCCCAGTTTGGACCCCATTCAATTTTGTCGATAAATTCGCCCGTAATTGCTGATTTTGGACGAGCAACTGGTTGATGCTTACGCTGCGGGCTGTTTGTTAACGTTTCATAATCATAATTCCAAGGTTCAAAGTAATCATCGATTGTTGGTTGATCTGGATTGTGGAAAATGTTCATAAGACGCTTCATTTTCGAACCGGATTTCAGCTGAATTTCACCATTTTTTAATTCCCAGCCACCTTTGTATTTCTCCTGATCTTCCCATTGTTTCGGATAACCAATTCCAGGTTTCGTTTCTACGTTATTGAAGTACATATATTCAGCACCTGGACGATTTGTCCAGGTGTTTTTGCATGTTACGCTACAAGTGTGGCAGCCGATGCATTTATCTAGGTTCATTACCATTCCGACTTGCGCTTTAATCTTCAAGCCAATCTACCTCCTTCAGTTTACGGATTACGACATTTAAGTCACGCTGGTTCCCCGTCGGACCATAGTAGTTAAATCCATAGCTTAATTGGCCATATCCACCAATCATATGTGTTGGTTTAACGTGAATACGGGTTGGACTATTATGTGTTCCCCCGCGGGTGCTTGTTAATTTCGTACCAGGCACGTTAATGTGACGATCTTGTGCATGGTGCATAAATGCCATTCCCCTCGGTATACGGTGCGTTACAACAGCACGTGCTACGACAACGCCGTTACGATTAAAACATTCAATCCAATCATTATCGGCAACTCCAGCTTCATTCGCGTCATCTTTGTTCATCCAAACAGTTGGACCGCCTCTAAACAGCGTTAACATCGGCAATGAATCGAAGTACATACTATGAATCGACCACTTATTATGCGGTGTTAAATAGTTTAGTGTAATTTCTTTCCCTTCTACTTCAGGTCGTGATTTACGAAACGGTTTATGTTGCAGAATTGGTTTAAATGTTGCCATCGTTTCACCAAATTCTTTCATCATGTCGTGATCTAAGTAGAAAGATTGTCGACCGGTTATCGTTCTCCAAGGGATGAGACGCTCAACATTGGTTGTAAATGGTGAGTAACGTCGTCCACCTTTTTCAGAACCCGTAAAGGCCGGAGAAGTAATTACTGTTTTAGGCTGCGCTGTAATTTGTTCAAATGTGAAGCATTCTTCTTCACGTTCTTCTGCTAAATCACGTAGTTTTAAATCGGTTTGTTTTTCAAGTGCTTCCCATGCTTTTACAGCCATATGACCGTTTGTTGTAGAAGAAAGTGTTAATACCGCCTCAGCAGCATTGATTGCTTCTTTTATGTCTGGGCACCCTTTCGCAATAGAATCCGTTCGAATAACTCCTAATCGACTCTTTAATTGCTCATATTCTTTTTCTGCTGACCAAGAAATCCCTTTCGTACCAATCGGTTGTTTTCCGGTATTTGGTCCAAGCGCTGTCATCTTGTCATAAATCGTTTTGTAATCCCGTTCAACAACATGAATTTGCGGCATTGTTTTACCTGGGATCGGTTCACACTCACCTTTGCTCCAATCTTTAATCTTGCCAAGTGGTTGCGCTAATTCTTGCGGTGTATCGTGAAGAAGTGGTGTTGCAACAACTTCTTTCATTGGCTCAAGATCAATTTTCTTCGCTAAATCCGACACAGCTTTAGAAAGAGCGGTGAAAATATCCCAGTCAGAGCGTGCTTCCCACGGTGAACCGATTGCTGGATTAAATGGATGTACAAATGGATGCATATCTGTACTACTTAAATCATGTTTTTCATACCAAGTTGAAGCAGGTAAGACGATATCAGAATAAAGCGCCGTTCCAGCCATACGGAAATCTAAATTAATGAGTAAATCTAACTTCCCTTCAGGTGCATCTTCATGCCACTTAATTTCTTCTGGTCGTAATGAATCACTATCGTCATTCATTAATCCGTTTGTTGTACCTAATAAATGTTTTAAGAAATATTCGTGACCTTTACCGGAACTTGAAATTAAGTTTGCACGCCATACGAATAAGTTACGCGGGAAGTTGTTTTTATTATCTGGATCTTCAATTGCAAATTTCAGTTCTTTTTCTTTTAATTTTTGTGCAACGTATTTTCCGATTTCTTCTTGCGTTGTTGCACCAGCAGCAACAGCTTCTTTATATAATTCAATTCCATTCTTCTCGAATGTTGGATACGAAGGTAACCAGCCAAGTCGTGCCGCTAATACATTGTAATCACCGTGATGTTGATAACGTGAGTTGCCCTCAACCGGTGATGCTAAATGTCCAACAGGTGTATCTTCATAGCGCCATTGATCTGTTACGAAATAGAAGAATGACGTACCGTTTTGTAATTTCGGTGGCCCTTGCCAATCTTTTGCCATTGCGATTGTTTGCCACCCTTCTGCTGGTCGCAGCTTTTCTTGACCAACATAATGTGCCCAACCGCCGCCGTTGACACCTTGTGCCCCGACGAGAAGAACAAGATTTAAAACTGCGCGATAAATCGTATCAGAATTAAACCAATGGTTAATACCAGCTCCGACAATAATCATCGAGCGACCATTCGTATCAACTGCATTTTGTGCGAACTCACGAGCAATTTGAATAATAAGTTCTCGCTTTACTCCAGTCATCTTCTCTTGCCATGCAGGTGTAAACGGTACATCATCATTGAAATCTTTCGGTTCCTGCCCGCCAAGCCCTCGGTTCACACCGTAATTTGCTAACGTTAAATCGTATACAGTTGTAACGAACACTTCGCCTTCTTCTGTCATAACTTTTTTCACTGGAATTGTACGTTCTAATACTTTGTTTCCATCATCCGAGAAGTACGGGATTTGTACAGTTTCAACAGCATCTTCCATTCCAAGTAAAGAAAGACGTGGATCAATCTTTTCACCTGTTTGTTCATCTTCTAAACGTAAGTTCCATTTCTTTTCGTTATCCCAACGTGACCCCATAGTTCCCTGAGGTGTTGCAAAATCTTTCGTGTTCTCGTTCCAAAGAACAGGTTTCCATTCACCTAACTTAGTTTCGCGTCCAATATCAGATGCGTTTAAGAAACGATCAGCAACGAATTGGTCTCCTTTTTGTTTCAGTGTGACAAAGAAAGGAAAATCAGTATATTGCTTCGCATACTTTGTGAAGTATTCCACTTGATTATCTACGTAAAATTCTTGTAAGATCACATGCCCCATTGCCATCGCAAGGGCACCGTCTGTACCTTGCTTCACACTAATCCAATCATCAGCAAACTTTGTAGACTCGGCAAAATCAGGACTTACAGAAACGACTTTCGTCCCCTTATAACGAACTTCTGCTAAGAAATGAGCATCTGGCGTTCTCGTCATCGGTACATTTGAACCCCATGTCATAATGTAACCAGAGTTATACCAGTCACTACTTTCTGGCACATCCGTTTGATCACCCCAAATTTGTGGAGAAGCTGGTGGTAAATCAGCGTACCAATCATAGAAGCTTAGCATCGGCCCACCCATAAGTTGCATAAAACGGCTACCAGCAGCGTGACTTAACATCGACATAGCTGGAATTGGTGAAAAACCAACATTGCGGTCTGGACCGTATTTAATTATTGTATAAAGTAAAGAAGCTGAAACAAGTTGTAATACTTCATCCCAATTCGCTCGGATGAATCCGCCTTTACCACGCGCCTGCTTATACTTACGTGCCTTTTCAGGGTTTTCCACAATGCTTTTCCAAGCATCTAATGGTGACTCGTTATTTTGTAGTTCTTCTTGCCACATTTCCCAAAGCACACCACGTACATATGGATATTTCACACGAAGTGGACTATAAATGTACCAAGAAAAGCTCGCTCCACGCGGACATCCTCGTGGTTCAAAATCAGGCATATCAGGACCTGTTGTTGGATAGTTAAGCTCTTGCCCTTCCCATGTTACAATTCCATCTTTCACATAAATGTTCCAACTACACGAACCAGTACAGTTCACACCGTGTGTAGAACGGATTACTTTATCATGCTGCCAACGTTTTCTGTACACATTTTCCCATTCACGATCTTCATATGTTTCTTGTGTATGATTATCGTTATAACGATCTATTGGTGAAAAATATTTTAAACGTCTCATTAGTGCTGAAGGTTTCTTCTTCATAGTGTTCACTCCTTTAATACGTCTCTCTTACATACCCTTACTATAAAAGAGGTTGTAAAATACAGATGTGACATTTCGCACAGTTCAAGAGATTGTCATAAATTCCAGTGAAAATATGAAAAAATGAAAATCTAATCATTGTGGGGTTCACATCCTTCACTGACTGTTAAATTTGATATACTTAAATCGTTAGATGTGTTTTTAAATGAAAATGCAATACTTTATATCCACTAAACCAAGGGCAACTGTCCTGAAAATAGTTGACCCAACAACGCCAAGAATGGCAGGATTATAAAGTAATAATAAAAGGAGGATATTATGATATTAGAACCACTTTATGCAGAAAACATTGTAGTAGCCGTCATATATAATAATGAATTTAGATGGTATGTAACAGATAAAGAACTATGGTTTTTAGATTATAATAAATTAGATAATGCATATAAAAATTTAGGTGTAAGCACTGAAGATAATTACGAAACGGAAGAAAGAAATGGAATAAAAGTATTAGATAATGAAAATATAGAGGTGTTTTTACAAAGGATTAATAAATATAACGTACCTAAAGAGGAATTAAATTATTTATTACTTGAAAATATTAAAAGTAAAAATGCAGGAGAAGATCTATTAGATTTCAGTCCAGTGTTATTAATTAACTTTGATGATACAATACTATATTCGATGTTTCCGGAACCAGCATCATATGAAGAATATGTACCAAAAGATTGGATAGGTAAATATGAAGGTTTCACTGAATTAATACCTGAATCAGAGAATTATTGGGTAGATGAGTTTCATAATAATCTACTTTTTCTATAATTTAAATAGGACAAGAGTGATGCTAGTATAAAGGAGTAGAATAGTAATGAAATATCCATATAGTTTTGAAGTACTTAACAATAGAGATTTAGTTATGAGACTTCCTCAAGAAATTAAACTTGTTGAAACTTTTTTAGGAGTTGAAGTTTCTGCTTTTGAAGATTGGATTTTAGAAGAAATACATAGTGTTTTAAACGGAGAAAAAAATTACGGAGTAGTAAATGGCAACATTTGCGGTTTAGAAATTCGGAACGACACAACTACTGTGCTAGACAATTTAGCCGAAGATGGTAAAGGTGAATATTGTGAGATAGAAACAATGGAATTGGTAGAATTAATTCATATTTGGTTAGCTAAACGAAAAGAATTAAAAAAAGAGAAAAATAAAGAATTGTAATAATTTAAGTGGCTGGCCTCTACATGCAGTCGGCTTTATTTATTATTTCATATAAATTTTAATCACAAGACATATGATATATGTATCTAACCTTTACGCGTAGGGATTTCTACGCTATTTATTTTGGTCACCAAGGTCATCCTTTCCTTCCCTCCTCTTCTTTACCGACAATACTCTCGATAACCCATGATTATATATAAATAATAAATATTCGTCACCTTCTGACACGGATTATCCTATTGTTTTATTGTACGTAAGGAATTTATTTTTCTTCAACGCTACTATTTTATATCAAGACATATTTTATATAAAACTACAAATCATTATTTACTGTATTGCCCTTAGTTATGGAAACAATTATACTAGTTGTAATCGGGATAAATAATCTGAATATTCTCAGAATTTAAAATGAGAGTTTTACTACCCGCAAATAGAGGGATAAATTCTATTGTCCTCTAAATAGATTAGAAAATGATAATAAAATTAGGAGGATTACGATGCCCCAGCTTGATTCATTACATCCCATTGTAGAAAAAATAATCAACAATATTGAAAAATTAATGGTCGGAAAACGAAAAGAAACGATCTTAGTCTTGACAGCTCTCTTAGCTGAAGGTCATGTACTATTAGAAGATGTTCCCGGTGTCGGGAAAACAATGCTAGTACGTGCTCTTTCTAAATCAATTGATGCCGATTACAAGCGGATTCAATTCACACCTGATTTACTGCCGTCAGATGTAACAGGTGTTTCTATTTACAATCCAAAAGAGCTCCAATTTGAGTTTAAGCCTGGACCAATTATGGGGAATTTTGTACTTGCTGATGAAATTAATCGTACATCTCCAAAGACGCAATCTGCCTTACTTGAAAGTATGGAAGAAGGCACTATCACAATAGATGGCATTACAAGACCGTTACCAAAACCGTTCTTTGTAATGGCTACACAAAATCCGGTCGAATATGAGGGAACATACCCTTTACCAGAAGCTCAGCTCGATCGTTTCTTGTTGAAGCTAAGAATGGGATATCCTACACCAGAAGAAGAATTTGAAATTTTAAACCGGATGGAAAAAACAAATCCACTCTCCCATTTACAAGCTATTACTACAATAAAAGAATTACTTTATTTACAACAAAGCGTACGGGAAGTAAGCATGGACAAAGCAATCAAGCATTACATTATAAAGCTTGTTAATCAGACTCGTTCTTATAGTTCTATACAGCTAGGTGCAAGTCCACGCGGCTCAATTGCTTTAATGAAAGCTTCACAGGCTTATGCATTCATCCATGGTAGAAATTATATTATTCCAGACGATGTTAAATTTTTAGCTCCTTACGTTTTAGCACACAGACTCATTCTAAAAATGGAAGCAAGATTTGAAGGAATAACAGGAGAAAAAGTTATCGCCAAAATCGTTGCACGAACTACCGTGCCAACTCAAAGGACGACGAACCTTTGATGAAACGACTACTACGAGCACTATATCACGTTACCAAGTTATCGCTAATCCCTTTATGCCTAGTCTTAACATTTGTGTACGCTATGCTTCAAGGAGGATTTGTAAGTTGGTTTTTGTTTTACAGTACGATTCCTATTGGTCTTTATTCACTACTACTCCCCTTCTACGCTTTACGGGATGCTGAAGTAAAACGAATAACAAACCAAAACGAATATGTAGCAGGAGAACAATTTTCAAGCACTATTACAATAAAAAGAAAATTTCCTTTTCCCTTACTTTATTTAGTTATAGAAGATGAACTGCCATCACAATTTACAAGTTGTATACAAACAAAGATGAATAAGGTAATACTCTTTCCAGGATTAAAACGAAATATTTCGTTTCAATATGTGATTGACACACTCCCTAGAGGAGAGCACACTTTTTCAAGCGTACGTGTCAAAACTGGCGATCTATTCGGTATGATGGAGAAAGAAGTAACTTTTTCAGTTCCAGATACATTTTTAATCTATCCCCAGTACGTAGATATAACGTATCGACAATTGGAAAATCATTTCGAACAAGGAGCGCTTTCAGCAAATATAAATTTAGCAAAAGACTCTACAGTCTCTGTCGGTGTCAGAGACTATAAACCTGGTGACCGCTTTTCATGGATTGATTGGAAAGCAACTGCACGAACAAACAATATTATGACGAAAGAGTTTGAACAACAGCGCAGCCATAATATCATGATATTCATGGACAGAACTGAGTCCCCTCTATTCGAATCAGTCGTAACGTTTACTGCCTCTATTGTGAGGGCTGTCTTGAAGCAAAATTCACCAGCGTCATTCGTGTCTGTCGGAAAAGAACAAACTATTTTCCCTTTAGACAATGGAGATACTCAGTTGCAGCAAATCTTTTGTCATTTAGCGAAAGTACAAGCAGACAGTGTATTCCCGCTCTCCCAGAGTGTAGAAATGGAATTAAGAAAAATTTATGAGCCCGTAACGATTATACTCGTGACAAGCGATCTTTCTCCCGATATTCAAAAGGCGGCTGACTGTGCTGCTATAAAAAACAGAAAATTAATGGTGTTTGTCGTGAAAGAAAAAGCGAATCAACTCTCACAGCGAGAACTCAGTATACTAGAAACTCTACAAAAACGAAAAATATTTGTAAACGCGGTTTATGAAAACCGGTATACAAACGTGTTTTTTGAGGTGAGTAAATGATAACATTACAAACAAAATACCAATGGGATATGAGCAGATTCTTCATGCATGTATGTGCACTTCTTCTTTTACTAGAATGGCTAAGACCCCTTATAGGTATTACAAACGTAGGTAGATTAGATATTTTTGTAATATTTATAGGAATTTGCTTCACTCTCTCTTTTTTTCAAACAAGGTGGCAGATTCCAATAAAGATCGTCACGATATTATTCATCATTCATTTCCTGTATTATAAAAATACTTTTGTAAATCCATCTTGGTTAACGAAATTTTTTACTGATATTTCTCGAAATTCCTCCCTGTTTTTCCAAGGGAATTTGCTAGATATTTCTCCAGTTTTTCCAACACTTTTATTTTTTTTATCATTTTGGTTTTTGAGTGCCTTCATCTCTTTTTGGATGATTCATAAAAAACGTGGATTGTTATTTCTTGTATTGACTATTATTTATATCACAACTTTTCATAACTTACATTTATACAATGCAAACTACGCTATTATTCGTACTGTTGTCATCGGCTTTTTTATGCTTAGTCTTCTTCACATAGAACGAATAAAAGAGATGGAACACTTACAAAATTATGCTAGAGTAATCTCAAAATTACTTAGACCTCTTACAATATTTATTGTATTGTCAGCAATCATCGCATACTTTGCTCCAAAATTTGGTCCTCAATGGCCAAACCCAATGAATTTTTTAAAATTCAACACATCCGAAGCAAGTAAAGAACAAGAAGTTTCTAAAATTGGGTATGGTTTAGATGACTCCCGATTAGGCGGTCCTTTTAAGGCGGATCCTACAATTGTTTTCACAGCACAAACACAAAACAAACAATATTGGAGAGTAGAAACAAAAGATTTTTATACAGGAAAAGGCTGGGAAGTTTCTGAAAATCAAAAAAAGGTTTCTTTTAAACATAAAAACGACGTCGTGAGCTGGTACGAACAAAATACAAAAACGGAGATAACTGAGGCAACAATCACCATGCAAAAAAGTTATCCTCACCTTACCTATCCAGCAGGATTAGTATCAGTTGAGGCTTCTTCTGATGTATCATACAGCGTTGACCCATTTTCAGAAAAAATCTATACGATGCACGGAGACTCTTCTACTACTTTAAATTCGTATAAAGTAACGTATGAGATTCCGGAGTTTTCCATAGAAAACTTGAAAGCTGCAAAAACGAATGAAGGTCAAGAAACAAGTTCTTATTTCATGACAAAGTACACACAACTTCCCGAATCATTACCGCAGCGAGTAAAAGACTTGGCTGTCAATCTTACAAATGATAAAGACAGCCGGTATGATAAAGTATTAGCTATTGAAAATTACTTCACAGACAACTCTTTTGTATACGAAACAACGAATGTCTTATTCCCTGCCAAAAACCAAGATTATGTAGATCAATTCCTTTTCGATACAAAAAGCGGCTACTGTAATAATTTTTCGACGTCTATGATTGTACTACTTCGTTCTGCCGGGATTCCCGCCCGCTGGGTAAAAGGATTTACAGAAGGAACTCTTGAGAATACAATTGCTGGTGCTGAAGGTGAGAATGTTTATAAAATCGCGAACAATAACGCACACTCTTGGGTCGAAGTATATTTTCCAGAATACGGATGGATTCCATTCGAACCAACAAAAGGGTTTACCAATCCCTATAATTTTATAAATAATACTCCTGCTTCTACTTCACAAAATAGCGAAGAAACTAATTCTAATAGCGGGCAAATACACCAACGGAACAATGAAGCGAAGCTCAAAAGTTTAATAGAAAATACAGAAGAAGCCTCTACTAAAAAGATTACAAATTCTAAAAATAGGATTTCTTGGTGGTACGTATTCCTCTCTACGATACCGATTAGTATCATCGGATACATTCTCTTCACTACTAGAATGAAATGGATTACATTTTTTATTATTCTTTTCTATAAATACCGAAAAGATGATGCTGTTTATCAAAAAGCTTACAGTGCACTTTTAAAACAATTTGCGAGAATTGGCATACCACGGGGGGAAAGTCAAACATTCCGAGAGTATGCTCTCCAGATCGATACACTTTACAACTCGGCCGATATGCAACAACTTACTTTCAGTTATGAGAACTCTATGTATCAAAAGGGACAGGCCGCAGCCGAATGGAAGAAATCCGTACACTTATGGGAAGTGCTTATGAAAAAAGCAACTTCTCTGCCTAAATCAAATGACTTCGATACAATGATTTAATCTTGATAATGTGAGTTTAAAGAAAACACCTCAAAGAACTACTTTGTTCTTTGAGGTGTTATTTAATAAACATAATAAAAGATAGCTAACTCCTAATTATTCCCCAAGCACCTTCTCAATCTCAACCTCTAAATCCACCGGCTTCGTTTGCGGTGCAAAACGCCCTACTACTTTCCCGTCTTTTCCAATTAAAAACTTAGTAAAGTTCCATTTCACAGCTTTCATACCAAGTAAACCTGGTGCTTGTTCTGTCATGTATGTATAAAGAGGATGAGCCTTATCACCTTTCACATCAATCTTTGCAAACATCGGGAAGTTTACACCGTAGTTCAATTCACAAAAGCTTGTAATATCCGTTTCTGTACCAGGTTCTTGTCCCCCGAATTGATTACAAGGGAAACCGAGTATCTCTAGTCCTTGTTCTTTATATTTATCATATACTTCTTGTAATCCTTTATACTGTGGTGTGAATCCGCACTTACTAGCTACATTTACAATAAGTAGTGTTTTGCCTTCGTAATCTTTTAACGATTTTTCTTCTCCTGTTATTGTTTTCGCAGAAAAATCATATACTGTCATTTTCTCTATCCCTCTCTTCGCTATCATTCTATGTTTATACTATACTACATAAGTGAACAGACAGCTCTTTTTACATACTTACACGTTAAAATGGAAACGCTTTATTTTTGTTCGAAAATTCGACACAAACTACTAGACTTTAATGATGGAAAGTTTTACAATTGAATTGTGAACAAAATGTGACAGTTTGCATTATAAATTGTGACATTTTCAATTCCATTATAAAAGAAAAGGATGGTGTTGATTATGAAAACTGCACAACGTGAAATGATTTCAAATCGTGAGTTTTATTTCGTACTATATATGATGTTATTGTATGTTACTGGTTGGGTAATTGATGTAAATGGCTTATTCCTAAGTTCCTACTTTAATTTAGCAGGAGAGATTATTCTTCCCTTAGTTGGCGGCATTGTTGGACTGTTCGTTATGTTTATCAATAAAGAACAAACTAAATAACAACATTACATAAAGGCAGAAGACGAAATTTTCGTTTTCTGCCTTTTTCTTTTTTAGCGTATAATAAAAAACATGCAAGTATATAAGGAGTGGTAAGTATGAAAAAAGTAGAACAACTATCTTCTCATCTATATCTTATTGATGATTATGACTTACAACATGATGAACGCACAGGTACATACGTTTTATTAGGTGACGATATTACTTTAATTGAAACTTGTGCGGCCCCTTCTCTTCCCTATATTTTAGACGGCTTACAGCAATTACATATTAATTTAAATGATGTAAAAAACATTATCGTTACACATGTTCATTTAGATCACGCAGGCGCAGCAGGGTTAATGATGGAAAAGTGCCCAAATGCTACTCTATTTGTGCATCCGCGCGGGGCTCGTCATATGATTGATCCAACAAAACTAATTCTTGGCGCAAAAGCTGTGTACAAAGAAGATTTTGATAAACTTTTTGATCCAATTCTTCCAATTGAAGAAGAACGTGTTCATATTGTACAAAATGGTGATACATTAAAAATTGCAGAAGACCGTACACTTACATTTTATGATACACCGGGACATGCGAAGCACCATATTAGCATTCACGATTCAAAAACAAACGGCATTTTCACTGGTGATACGATTGGAATTTATTATAGGGAACTAGCTGATCTTGGTGTAGAATTATATCTACCATCAACGTCCCCTTCACAATTCCAGCCAGATGCGATGATTGCCTCTAAAAATCACATTCAAAGTATGAATGTAGATACTATTTATTTCGGTCATTACGGCGCATCTGCCAATGTTACAGAAGTATATAGCCAACTTGAACATTGGTTACCTATTTTCGTTAATACTGGTAAAGATGTCTTTGAAAAATGTAATGATTTCGATGAGGCAACCAAAGCATTACAAACTTTATTAATGGATAAAATCTCTTCTCACCTTACAAAATTAAACGTCCCATCAAATCATTCCGTTTATAACATTTTACATCTAGATATAGAAATTAGCGCCATGGGCATTATTGATTATTTCACAAAGCAAGAAAAAACAAATTCCACTATTAAATAACGGCAAAAAAAGAGATATACAACAGTAGTTATTGTATATCTCTTCTTTCTTTGAATATATTTTTAGTAAAGGATGGTGGAATGCAATGCAAAAAGTGATGCTATACCTCTGCTTTACATTATTTATCGTCTTATTATTATTTGTCGGAGTAAAAATTCAATTTTATTTAGATACAGATGCGCAAGTGAACTTTAACCTTTATCCAAGGTTATTCTACTTTACACTCTTCCCTCTTTTAGTCGGCATTTTATTACGATTCCTACAATCCATTAATCGCGAAACGAGCAAACAAAACTGGAACTTTCAGCTGGATAAATTTATCGCTATTACGTTGCCTACACTATTCATTTCCTTTTCTCCAGCTCTACTCTTTTCACCACTTGGCGAATACCTACCTTATTTAACTAATATTATTCTTGTGAATACAACTTTCGTTACCATTATTAGTTTAATAGCTGGTTATTCACTATTAGATTGTTTTATACAAAAAGACAAGGATAATAGTAAGGAATATAACTAAGTGATTTCCCACTTTCACTTTATTAAGCAAATCAAGATAATTCTGCCCCTGACTTGTATGCAAAAGAACCTAATGTTCAATTTTTAAGTGTCGTTGGTTATGGTGGTTTATTTATAAGTGCAATACTCCTTGTAAGAGTTGCTATACATGCGGTAAGGAAATTTAAGTAATAACAAAACGAGTATGAAATCGCATAGATTTTATACTCGTTTTTTATTGTTCATATATTTAATTGATAATAGGAAATTTATGTTAAACTAAAGAAAGTCGTGCACTAAATCAAAATACATTTCAATCAAGGGAGACTTATTATGAAATTAGGAACTTTCTCGTTTCTAACGTTTATCGCAAGTATATGTTCTTTCTTTATTTTAAGAGGACCTAATGCAAATTTAACTTTGATTATTGCGATTCTAGGCATACTTTCATTACTCGGTATTATTTTTGCGATAGCATCAAAAAATTGGTTATTCGGAATACTTGGTACTGCATTAAATGGAGTAATACTGGTAGTTGTATATTTCCTATTGATAGCAAAAGGAATAGGTGGTTAATATATTTACATTTCAATAAGGAAAGCTAAAGCTATGAGCTTTTTACTTATCTCACCTTTTCATCTACATACTCCATAAACTGTTCTGCTTTAATAAATTTTTCTTTGTACGCCTCAGGTACTTCGTCTGCTGTTATTCCGCCACTCGATTTTGTTTTTACTAATACGGTTTGATATGCCATTAATGCTTCCATATATTGTTCATACTCTTCAGGGGTTAATACTTCTTTACTAGATTTATGGCCGTTTAATTTATCAAAATACGGCTGAAGCTCCATTTCTACCTTTTTCAATTCCACTTTTTTAGCTGGCGATAATTGATCATAATCAATATTACCATTCGAATCCCCGTACTCAAGCTTTGCATTCGTTAATTTCTTTAGTTCTTTTGTAAACTCTTCATATTCTTTTGCACCCATTTCATCTTTCGCTTGAGATAACTTTGCATTAAAACGCATGTATCCTTCTAATGTTATAGCTCCGGCATGCTTCTTTAAATTTTCAAACGACCCGTATATACCATCTGCCATAATAGATTGATAAGCAAAACCAGTTGTCGGAATTAAAAATGCGGCTGCAAGCACTCCTGCGATAAGGCGCTTCTTCCTTTTACTTCCACCGCGCTTCATTTTAATTTGAACGATTACTTTTTCTTTTAACTCTGGCGGGGCTATAATCCCTTTCGCTTCTTCTTGTATTGATTCCCTAACTCTACAATCTAAACTCATTTCACATTCCCTACCTCTCCTAAAAAGATTTCTTCTACTTGCTCTTTTTGACGTAGTTTCTTTAGTGCTGCATGAATTCTGGACTTCACGGTACCGATTGGAGTATGTAATATATGTGCTACTTCTTCTTGTGAGTAATCATGTAAGTATCTTAAGATAATAACTTGTTTCAATTTATATGGTAATTTATGAATGAGTTCAATTAATTTTTGGTTTGATATTTTACTTACAACATCGCTAGAAAAATCAATTTGTACTGGTTTTCTTTGCTCTTCTGCTTTTTTTACAATTCGCAGTCGCATCCACCTCTTTCTTCTATAAGAATGAATTTGTTTAATCACAAGTCCAATTAACCATGGACGAAATGGCTTCTCACTATCATATTTACGAAGCGATTCATATAGCTGTATGTATATTTCCTGAACGACATCATCTATATCTGCTTTATCCTCTATTAAAAAATGTGCTGTCTTATATACTTCTTGAATCGTTTTATCATACAACTCACTATACGCTTCTTTATTGCCTGATAAAGTTAATTGGATTAGTTCTGTGTATACTGTTTCATCCTTCATATACCATCCCTCCTTTGTCCTACACTATATATTGGCAAGCAAACGATATTTCGTTCGATTTCTTTCAAATATTTTTCAAATAAATTAATATAAGGATGCAATGGCTTCATAAGCTTCACTTATAACCCTGCATAACAATTATATAATTTTCCAATTCCTAATGAAGATTTAAAATAATATTTATAGTCAAATTTAGGAGGATGTATATGAAAGCTATCGTTGTAACTTCATTCGGTGGTCCTGAAGTGTTGAAATATACGGACATGGATATTCCTGCAATTTCAGATAATCAAGTTTTAATTCGCGTTGTTGCTACTAGTATTAATTTCGCCGATATTAAATCACGTTATGGCAAAAAAGGAAACAAATCCTTACCTTTTATCCCAGGAATAGATGCAGCTGGTATTGTAGAACGCGTAGGTTCTCATGTAACAAACATTTATCCTGGCCAGCGTGTCATTGCTTTCCCTCAAAATGGCTCTTACGCTGAATATGTTGTCGCGAACGAAAATCTTACTTTTGTATTACCTGATGAAGTTGATTTCCAAACTGCAGCTGCCTGCCCTATCGTATCTTTTACAAGCTACAATTTACTTGCAAATGTTGCAAGACTTCAGCAAGGTGAATCTGTTCTAATTCATGCCGCTGCTGGAGGAATTGGTACTACTGCGATTCAACTCGCAAAATTATTAGGGGCTAAAAAAGTAATCGGGACTGTCGGAAGTGAAGCAAAAAGAAAAATTGCTTTAGATGCTGGCGCTGATTATGTTATTTGTCATCAAGATGAAGATTTTGTAGAGAGGGTAGATCAGCTTACAAACGGAGAAGGCGTTAATATTGTTTTAGATTCTATTTCTGGTACTGTGTCCGAAAGAAGTTTAGACTGCCTTGCTTATTACGGTCGTCTCGTCCATTTCGGCAATGCTAGCGGAGAAGTTGGTAGTTTTCAAACGAAAGATTTACACGCAAGTTGCCGTTCTATACTCGGCTTCAGCTTTGGCACTACACGAAAAAAACGTCCTGAATTGCTTCAAGAAACTGCGAATCAAGTTTTCCGTTATTTACGCGATGGAAGTTTACAAATTAAAACTACGAAATCTTTTCCTCTTCAAGATGCAGGGAAAGCACATGAATGGGTCGAAAGTAGACAAAGTACAGGGAAAGTAATACTACACGTTCAAACAGCTCCCTAAAATGAATACATGAAATAGAGGTGTTATTCATGGGATCACGAATTATGCATATCATTATCGCTAACGGTATTACTGAGAAACTTTCTATTCAAGATAAAACCTCTTTCTTACTTGGTGGTGTAGCTCCTGATGCTGTTCATTCAAAAGAAGAAAAAGGAACTTCACATTTTTACGCTGGTACAACGAAAAACTATACGAGAAGAATAGATTATGATTCATTTATTCATAAATATGAAGATCATATGGATTCCTCTTATATTTTAGGTTATTATACCCACCTCATTGCCGATGATAATTGGCTAAGTGGATTTTTTCTACCTTGGCTAAAAAACAGAATTGAGAACGACGAAACTATCGTGCCTATGTACTATAACGATTTTAAATTATTGAACGCACAATTGTTGCATCATTACGATAAAGAACAACAGCTCTTCGCCCTACTTAATCAAGAGGCTAACATTGTGAATATCGAGGAGATTTCTAGAGAGAATGTTTTAGCTTTTCGGCAATATATTTTTGAAGATATGCTGTACCCCGAGCAACATTTGTATGAAGACCTACAGGTGTTTACATTTGATCAAATCGTTGGTTATATTGAGACAGCTATTGAAAAAGGAACATTTTTTATCAAACAACTCTCGAATGAAAAATCCACTTCAAACATTTAATCCCCCTCATTATATATGAGGGGGATTTTGACATAACAATATCATTATTTGTTCTTTTCCATAACCGCAAAATAATTCCCTTCACTATCAGCAAAGTTAAACACTTTACCCGAAGGCATTGTTACCATTTCGCCAACTGTAACATTTTTATTTGTTAAATCTGTATATAGTTGTTCCAGATTTTCTGAGAAGAACATTAAAGACGGTGTACCAAGATTCAATTCTGGACTCATTTTGGAGATAACCTCTTTATTATGTAATATGATACTCGTCTCAGCATCATTAGTTGGAGCGATTTCAATCCATCTCATTCCTTGATTGTTATCTTCCTCTGCGATTACATGAAACCCTACTTTTTCTGTCCAAAAATTTAATGCCTCATCTTGATTATTTACATATAACATAATTTGTCCGACTTTATGAATCATTTCATTTCCCCCTAATGGTTTTTATATTCTATGTAGCTTTCTATAGGTGCTCTTATTAACCCTTTTATTTTATATGTATCTCTTCACGAAATTTATCGACTGACTCATTTCATTCAATGCACATACAAAATTAGAAACTAACACTATTGCCGTGTTTTGTCGATAAATCGATATTCCCTATAGAATCGTTGATATATTTGAAATTACTATTTAATAACTTATAAACAAAAAAGACGTAACTACGCATAGTTACGTCTTTCCATTCATTTATCTAGGCTTTTTCTTACCAGTAAAAGCTGGTTTCTTTTTCTTTGGTGCTGGTGGTTTCGATTCTACAAATGTTCCTTTGAACATTTCTTGTTTCGTAAACACGATACCTAATTTTTTCGCGAATTGAAGTAATTTACGCTCTTCTTGTTCTGTTACAAGAGAAACGACTGTTCCTTCTTTGCCCATACGTCCAGTACGTCCTGAGCGGTGAATATATTGGTCTACTGTGTCTGGTAACTCTAAGTGGATTACGTGTGTTAAATCATCGATATCTAATCCACGTGCTGCAATATCAGTAGCAAGTAGAATCTCTAATTTCCCGCTGCGGAAAGCGCGCATCGTTACTTCACGCTCTTGTTTGCTTGCCTCTGCATGAAGAGCTGCCGCTTTCATTTTACGGAATTTTAGTTTTTGAGTAATTTCATCTAAACGGAATGGATCATTTAAGAAGGCAACTGCTTTTACATTTCCCATATGCATAACTCTTCTAATATAATCATTTTTTTCACGACGTTCACAAACGATATACGTATGTTCAACTAGGCTCTGTGCCTCTGAGCGTGTTACACGTACTAATTGTGGTTCAACTGTCAAATCACGTGCCGCATCTTCTGCAGCTTTTGTTATTGTCGCCGAGCAGAATACTAATTGACGATCACGCATCGTTGATTTAATTACATCAAGTACAGCACCCATCATCTTTTGTTTTACAATTTGATCAAACTCATCAAATACAATCGTTTTCACTTCATGCATCTTTAATTTTTTCATACGAATCAATTCTAAAATACGTCCTGGTGAACCGACAATAACTCTTGGGTGTTTCTTTAATTTTTCAACTTGGCGCTTAATATCCGCACCACCAATTAAAGACGCACCTGAAATATCAGTTCCTGCTGTAAACTTTTGAACCTCTTCATGAATTTGCATAACAAGTTCACGAGTTGGCGCTAAAATTACAACTTGAGGTTGTTTAATTTCAGGATTAATTTTATGTAAAAGTGGTAATAAGTACGCTAATGTTTTTCCTGTTCCAGTTGGAGATTCAGCTATAACGTCTTGTCCTTCTAAAATAGTTGGAATCGCTTGTTTTTGAATTTCAGTAAACTCTTTAAAACCAGCCTTTTCCCAAGCTTGTTGTAAAAATGGTTGCATATCTTTTATCATTTGTTTTTCTCCTTTATCTCTATTTTTGAAGAAAATGTTGTATTGTTCGCACCGTTTCTATCATGTGTGAAATAACAGCTATTAAATCATCAACATGGTCTTCTGTAATCGCTTTTTGAAATAGAACCTCTACCTTATTATGATATGAAATCGCTTGCTTATTATATTCGTATGAAATTTTCTGTGTAATCATTCGCTCTTTTCCCCAAATAGATTGCAATAAAGCTTCAATTTCTTGACATCCTATCTCTGGCTGTTCCATTTCGAACGAGAACGCTAACTTCATTTCACAACCTGGTATAAACTGAGGTACTTCTAATATTTCACCTGATAAATTCTTCGCATCAACAGATAGTGAAAATGTCGCCTCTACCAGCGTTTTAAATGTTTCTGTTAGTTGAAATGAAATACTATACATACGACTTAATGAAGCAAGATCCATCACATCTTTTCGATCTGTTACGAGAATATCACCGTGTAAATCGAAATCATAGACAGCTCCTTCCACAATTACCTTTAAATTTTCAAAAGCAGTTGGATCAAACATAATTTCCTCCAAAAAACAGGCGCCTTTCTATGGAAAGGCGCCACTTGATGTATATATAGTTTACAGATAAACGAGATGAATTACAACCTTTTAGAATAAACCTACTGCTTTTCCATCTTCATTTACATCCATTTGAAGCGCAGCTGGCTGTTTAGGAAGACCAGGCATTGTTAACATTGTTCCTGTTAACGCAACGATAAACCCTGCACCGATAGATGGTTTCAATTCACGAATTGTAACGATAAAGTCAGATGGGCGACCTAATTTTGTTGCATCATCAGAAAGAGAGTATTGTGTTTTCGCCATACAAATTGGTAGGTTACTCCAACCTTCTCCTTCATATTGAGCTAGTTGCTTACGTGCTTTCGGAGCAAATTCAATATCTTTTGCGCCGTACACTTTTTGAGCAATTGTACGAATCTTTTCTTCTAATGGTAATTCTAATTCATAAAGTGGTGCGTAGTTGTTTTCACCTTTTTCAATTTCTTTTAACACTTTCTCAGCAAGGTCAACTCCGCCTTGGCCACCTTTCTCCCAAACTTCTGTTAAGGATACTGCATAGCCACGCTCATTGCACCATTCTTGTAAGTATGTAACTTCTGCATCTGTATCAGTAATGAATTTGTTAATGGCAATTACGAATGGAACACCGAAGCTTTGAATTGTTTCAACATGTTTCTGTAAGTTTTCCATTCCTTTTGCTAACGCATCTACATTTTCTTCTTTTAATTGATCTTTCGCCACGCCACCGTGCATTTTAAGCGCACGAATAGTCGCAACAATAACTACCGCTTCTGGTTTAATACCAGCTGCACGTGCTTTAATGTCTAAAAACTTCTCAGCACCTAAATCTGCACCGAATCCAGCTTCTGTAATAACATAATCACCTAATTTTGCTGCCATCGTCGTAGCGATAACACTGTTACAACCGTGAGCGATATTCGCAAATGGTCCGCCATGAATGATAGCTGGTGTATTTTCTAATGTTTGTACTAAGTTCGGTTTTAATGCATCTTTTAATAGAAGTGTTAACGCACCTTCTACGCCTAAATCTTTAACTGTTACAGGTTGATTTGAAAAATTATAAGCGACAACAATGCGAGATAGACGAGCTTTTAAATCTTGAATATCTGTTGCAAGGCAGAATACGGCCATAATTTCAGATGCTACTGTAATATCAAAACCGTCTTCACGTGGCACACCTTGAACCGGTCCACCAAGGCCAATTACTACGTTACGAAGGGCACGATCATTTAAGTCAACACAGCGTTTCCAAACGATTTTACGCGTATCAATTCCAAGTGCGTTTCCTTGTTGGATATGATTATCAATGAACGCCGCTAATGCGTTATTGGCAGTTGTAATCGCATGAATATCTCCAGTAAAGTGAAGGTTAATATCTTCCATTGGTACTACTTGAGAATAACCGCCACCTGCTGCTCCGCCTTTTAATCCCATTGTTGGTCCAAGAGATGGTTCGCGAAGTGCAATTACTGTTTTCTTACCAATTTTATTAAAAGCTTGACCTAAACCAACTGTTACTGTTGATTTACCTTCTCCTGCTGGAGTTGGGTTAATCGCTGTTACTAAAACAACTTTACCGTCTTTCTCATCTTGTAAACGCTTAAAAATATCAAGAGATAACTTGCCTTTATAATGTCCGTATGGCTCTAGTTCTTCTTCTAAAATATTTAAATTAGCTGCAATTTCTTGAATCTTCTTCATACTTGCTTCTTGTGCGATTTCAATATCGGATTTAACTGTTGTAGTAGTTGTCATATACCCTAGTCCCCCTTTAATTGGTTCTGATGATATTGTATCAGTTTTTTGTATTTTCTGCACTTTTTTACCTCCTAAAATTTTTTTGATTTCGTTATACGTTTTTTAACATAAATACCCATAAGAACGTTAACGATTGTTGTAACTCTGTAGGTAGTTGACCTAACATCTTCTCATTTACTCCGCGCTTATATACGCCGGTGCCATCTACAACTTCAAATCCTTGTTCTTTCGCTAACTGTTCAAATTCCCAAGGCATCATCGTATTGCAAACAACATCTTTGCCGTATAGACGCGGATAACTATTCTCTCTCGGTTTTGCTGTCGGTCCTAAAATTGCAATACATGCGTATCCATCTTTCTTTAAAACACGCTTTATTTCATTTAATGCTCGCAATGGCTCCTCGGTCCATTCTAAAGAATTAATTGCCATAATTGCTTCAAATTTCTCATTTTCAAATGGTAATGAAGAAAGATCACCTTTTATAAAAGATAAGTTTGGGCCTTCTCCGCGTTCCTTACCCTTTTGAATCATAACTTCCGATAAGTCCACCCCAACCGCTTTGTACCCAGTAAGACTTAATTTATATGTACCATACCCATCACCACAGCCAACATCTAGCACTTGTACTTCCTTTTCCACGTACTGCTCAAAAAATGGAATGATTGTACTCCTGCTCCCGCTATCCCACATTTCTTGACTATTTTGATTCCAAAACTCTGCATTGTTATCCCATTTTTTCTCTGCCGATTCATGCCAATTAAACCTCGTCATACATTCCCCTACCTTCAGTTATTATCATTCATTTCATTCTACATCATTTTCCAAAATTCCTGTTTTTCCCGCATTAACGGGCAATAGAATTCGGCGAATGCGAGGAAGTTAGGTGGGAGATAACTGCCCGTAAAAGCCCGATTGGTGAGGACTAATAATCAGTGGGGGATGGACAAAACCCCCACTGATTAAAGTTTCACTTTATCTTCATAAGGAGATGAACAGGATAACAACGAAATCTATTTTCTCCAATTTTTGCTTTACTTGGGTTTAACTCATACTCATGTTCTGTTCCTTATGAAAGATACTATAGATACACCCAATTGAAAGAGAGGGATGTACATGCGAAGAAAGAGAAATCATCATTTTAAAAGTGGTGAAAAAAACGAAGAGTATGCAGCTGAAATATCTCCAGCTGGTATTCCGATTAGACATGAGCGCAAAGAAATTGCAAATGAAATAGAAGGTACAAATACCGGTGCAATGATCGGCTATGTCGCATTATTTCTTTCGTTATTCTCCATTGCTTTTTATCCTGTTACACTCGGCTCCCTAGCTATTTTAGTTGGTTTATTAGCTGTCAATTTTGGAGCGAGAACACTTGGATATACCGCAATTGGTTTTGGCAGTTTTTCTGTTTTATTTACTTTACTATATCCGCTTGCTTTATCAGCGTTTTAAAAAAAACACACCAAGTTATACTTGGTGTGTTCATTCATGATACAACATGATATGACCGCATCCACAACAATGCTTCGCTGTAATTTCTTGAAAAACCGGATAATTTTCTTCATCTCTATGCTCAATAAACACCTTTTCAAATCGGTACATGTTTGGCGCATATGCCCAATCTTGTTTCGTACGTGCATATAATGTCGAAGAAAAAAACTCCTCACCACCACAAACGATACATCCCTTCTTCATCAATACCCCTCCTATGCTTGTCTTACTTCATCTATATGAACATAAGCATAAAAAAAAGACCTTCTATTACTAGAAAGTCTTCTCTGAAACAAAAAGAAATGTACCGAATATACCTACTCCGCTATATTCTTTCGTAACACCAGCTTCTGTTTTATACGTTTGCTTTACAGTCATAAAGAAAACACCATTTCGTGCATCAATACTTTCAAACTGTAATTTCTCTTTTTTTTCATCTACATTTTGCGTGCATTCAAAGCTACTCTCGTCACATTTCAATGCATACTTATCCTCTAAATACAATTTAAAATCTGATTCTTTCGGACAAGTTATAAGTAATATCGCCACGAGAATAATACTTACAATACCCACAAGTGTATAATATTTCTTCATTTGTTCTCCTTTCAAAAGACAAGAAAACTTGACTTCATGCGCCAAGTTTTCTTAGTCCACAACCCATTGCCACTCTTGTTCTTTCTTATCAAAAATGAGCCAACCCGTTTCTGTTGCTTCCGCTTTCAATTCATCGATATTATCTAGTACCTCATCCGTACTTTCGAATGATCCTACTACATATACCGGAATTTCAAGACCTCTTCTCGACTCAATTTTCCCCGCTAAATCAATGTATAACCCATCTTCCATTAACGGCATAAGCCCAAGGATAACTTCCTTTGAAATTGCTGGGAAAATTTTTGATTTTTGGAAGAAAGTAAAACGTTTCTTTCCAAACGAACCGAGTTTATATGGAATCACTTTACTTAGCATTCCTACAAAATCACCGATTCTACGGTAATACACTTTGTTGTACCAACCGTCATCATGTGAAAAATAAACGAATCTATTTTTCAACAACGGGAAGAACGTTCTTCCAAGTGGTTCTTTTTTGTGAGCCAAATATAATAATTCTGCAATTTCTTTTGGCTCTAACTCATCTAAATCGCTTGCATCATCGAAATCTACCCAACAAAATTCATCAAATTCATCAATCTCTGCTTGAATGAGTTTATGTATGTTTTCTTCCTCAACATATTCAAATAAAGTATGATAATGAAAATCTGTCCACTCAAAATTATGCTTTAAAAGCAATACTTGATGAAGCGGTGAAGGGATGTTACTTGCAAACTCTTTAAACGTAATTCCAGATGTAATAAAACAATGACCCCGACGATTACCATTAATATATATCATATTGTTTACTTGGTCAGATCCTCCAGACAAAGCACCTAGCCACCTTCGTTTTATATGTTTCAATTCTATAGCATATTTTAACATGAAAAATTTTAGAAACATAGAAAAAACTTCAAAAACTATTTACAATTTCATGTGTTTTATTACATAATGATTACAAGAAAAAACGCCTGCTTATGAGCAGGCGTTTTTAAAGGATATCATCTGGGTTTTGAGGGTAATGATTTCCCTCTTTCTTTTCTTCTTTTTGGAACATCGATTGAATTTTATCAATTGTTTGCGGAGCTAATTCAATTATTTTTTCTGCTAAATGTGTCGCATTTTGTAAATGAAGAATATTTACCCCATCTTTATTCACGACTAGAAATGCTACTGGTGTAATTGACACACCACCCGCACTACCGCCACCAAATGCAGGATTACCATTCGCTCTTTGTCCATCATTCGTCTGGAAATCAGAACCTCCTGCTCCAAAACCGAACGCTACTTTAGAAACTGTTAACACTACACCACCGTCAGCCGTTTGAACAGGCTCTCCAACAATCGTATTTACATCGACCATTTCCTTCAAATTTTCCATTGCCGCTTTCATTAATCCTTGAATTGGATGATCCACCGTTCATAACCTCCTTTGTCATATCTTTCCTAGTTTTTCCGAAAGTTGGTGAACTAAACATAAAATTTTATATTGATTTCAAAAAACTTAAGTTGTAATATTTAGAAAAATAAAAAAGAGGTCGATTCTTTATGATGAGAAAATTAACAAAGAAAGATCATGAACAAGTATTCGCTTACCTAAAAGAAGAAGCAGCCCTTAACTTGTTTATTATTGGGGATTTAGAAGCTTTCGGTTATGAAACAGACTTCCAAGAATTATGGGGCGTATTTAAAGAGAATGGAACATTAAAATCGATTTTACTCCGCTTCCATGATGCATTCATACCCTATAGTAAAGAAGAATTTGTTACCACTGATTATGAGGCACTTCTTTCCGCATATAAGCCGCTTAAACTCTCTGGCAAATCAACTATTGTAGAAAGATTTGAAGCTTCTCCTACTATACAACTAGGTGCCAAAAATGAAATGTATTTTTGTGAATGTCTAAATGACAACAACTTACCTAGCACATCCATTCATGAAACAATTAAACTTGCCTCACTCGATGATATAGAACGAATTATGCAATTACGAAATAACATCGCTGAATTCCCGACTGCTAATGAATCAGAAAAAATGTTAAGGCAAGCTATTGAAACAAATACAGGACGTACATATTATATTGAAAAAGACGGTGCAATCATCGCATCCGCCTCTACTTCCGCTGAAAATTCATTATCCGCTATGGTAGGACAGGCGAGTTAATTCATCCGAGGCAGGACAAGCCTCACAAGGTTTAGCTGAATGGTTATCTATGATAGAAACGATATTCTCACAAGAGACCACTTTCTAGGTTACTCACAAGTAGCCTATGGAGGTGGTCTTTTGTGCGTACTCAAGGAGGAAACTGAATGGCACTACTTAGATTTATGATTAAGGATTACCTAGAGGATAAAGAACTCAGTGGACTCGCACCGAGAACGATACAGAGCTATCGAGATACGCTTAATGAGTTTTCTCGCTGGCTCACTACCGAGAGGGAGATCGTTAACATTGAGGACATTACTCCACCAGTTATTAAGAGCTACCTCCTCTACTGTTCCAAGGAGAGAGGAAACTCGGTGGTGACTCGTAATGGTAAGCTCCAGCACTTGAAGACATTCTTTAGGTACCTAGAGGATGAGGACATTATAGAGATCCGTAGCAATCCTACCAACAAGATTAAGCCTGCTAAGACGGACAAGATTATCAAGGTGTACTCCGATGAACAGATAAAGCAGATGCTTAGATACTACAGGAGGATGCGCTCTCGAGAAAACACGTTGTATAGCTACAGAGGGCATACCGTAATAGTCGTCCTCGCTGGTACAGGCATAAGACTAGGCGAGCTGGTGTCCATGAGGTGGGACTCCGTGGATCTACTCAATAAGACTATCACTATCTTTGGGAAGAATCGTAAGAGCCTGTCTACTCCGTTAACGGATAAGGTGGCTCGAGAGTTGTACGAGTGGAGATTATTCTGCGAGAAGCACTACATTAAGCTGCCTGCTCATGTGTTTAATGACCACAGAGGTAACCCACTCACAGTGAACGCTGTCAAGTTAATGTTCACCAGGTTATCTTTACGCATGGGTTTCAAAACTACAGCTCACATGTTTAGGCATACCTATGCGAGCAACTGTTTAAGAGCTGGCATGGATATATACACCTTGAGTAAGCTGATGCATCACTCCCAGATAAGAACTACTGAGGTTTATCTACATGCTTTCGGTAACTCGTTAGCTGAATCCAACGATAAGTATAACCCTCTCAATAGGTTCGACCTATAAGTAAACACAAAAGAGCCCTGCTCTAGTTTGGCGGCCAGACAGGACTCTTTCACAAAATAACTATGGAGCTATTTGCTTATATTGTACTACCCTAAGATACACTCTGCAAGTGGCTCCTATTAAGGAGAATATACAATATGAAGGAACTACGAAAATATCAATCTTTTAATTCAATTACTGAGATGGACAATTCTATTAGTGAATACCTGTCAGTGTACAAACTTAAAGAATCAGAATACACAGTACTATGGAAGCTTGCTTGTTACTCATGCAAATTCATAGGAGTCAGTTACCTCAAAGTAGACTCTTTAGCTGACCTAACAGGATACTCTAAACGCACTATACAGCGTGCTCTCAAGGTTTTATCTGAGCTAAGAATCATTACTCGCATCAATCAATTCAAGCCTGTTAAAGGTGGCTATAGCGCTTCAATAACAGTGATTAATCCCTATGAGAGTCACCTCGCTAAGTCACCTTGCGAGGAAGCTGTAGAGCCTACTCCTGATTGTGCTGAGGAGCCTCCATCTCATACAGATACAATTAATTACAAAACTAAAAGCTCTAAAGATAATACATACGTATTAGACGAGTTAGGAATAAACCACTTAGTAGCTGCTGGTGTTCCTATTGACTTCGCTAGCTTGGCTATCTCCTACTTTGATGCAACTAAGGTGTACAAACTATGGAGTCGTGTTCAATTGGCTGCTCGAAAGTATGCACCTGATCTAGTTGATACTGCAGAGGTGGCCATCTCAGGTTTACTAGCTAGTGTGCTTGCTAGCAAGGCTAAACGTGTACGTGATTTCAATGGTTACTTCTATGGAGTTCTGGCTCAGAAGTTATCTACTGCTCAGCGATCTCTTAAGTGCAAACTTTTCAACTTTCTTCAGTAGCATTACCGTAGGTAATAATCCCTGCTATCTGGTTGCTGTCCTATAGTTCTTTAACACAGGGGGTATCTCTATTTAGCTATGCCCGATTGGTTACCAGGGGTGGCATTGCATCTGGTTCTTGTACGATTATCCAATTTAGGATAGTCCTCGGTAGGTTGTATCTGCAGAGCAGGCAACTGATTAGGTATATGCTCGATGGAATGCCATATGATGTAAAAATAACACCTCCATTTCCGAGTCGCCCACAAAACAATGCTCCAGATTCCCCTGTGTGGAGTTTTATCAGTCTCCTTATTATGTTTGCACCTAAACAAGTTATACCGCGTGTGATGAACTTGTATGAACTCTAGGAAGTTTTCCACTTATGCAGGCTTTCTTAGGTAATCAAAAGAGGAAGTAGCCAAAATAGTTGGTGGTAAGGATAAACTATGGGGTAAAGAAAGGGATTAAAAAAAGTTTTTAAAAAGTATTGACGGTTCTAGAACTTTTAATTAATATGTAATTAAGCCACTCAGGGAATGAGGTGAACATGGCAATTGGAAAGTAAGCAACAAAAGTTTTACGGTAAAGTCAAAGACTTCTATGAGCTGGAGTCCATCGAGGATGCTAAGAGGTTTTATACAGCTTTTAATCAACTCAACAAGATCAACACTGTAGATAAAGCTAATAAGATCGATAAAATGTTAACTCGTATGTATGCTGGTAAGAAGTTAACTGACTAACCTAAAACTACACAAAACAAAATAGCCCTACTCGGTAGTTATACTTTGGCGAGTATACCGAACAAGGCTACGCAATTCAGTCGAACCTATAAGGCTCTTTCCTCCCTATAGTATCACGAGCAGGAATAGCTGTAAAGGTTCGACCTCACAGGAGGCGAATAAGTTGAAACTTAAAGATTGGGTTATGTCGACCTTGGTAGCTGGCTGCAGTATAAGCTTTCTTTACGCAGTCGGTTACATCGTTTCACTCATGATTGTACACCTGTAAGTATTACCTATCTCATGTAAACAAATAAAAACTAAAGGGAGAGATTTTTTATGACAACAAATACTATTCAACCAACTAATTTAGATATCGCTATGGAGGAGATTGACACTCTAGTATCCAACTTCCAAGACTCACTATCTCGTATTACTAATAAAGTTTGCAAAGTAGATACATTTCAACTAGGCCTGACGTATGTAGTTATCTTACGAGCTGGCAAAATCTCTAAAACTCTTAGTTTTAATTTAAATGAATTAACTGAGGAGGAATACCAATGAAAAAGCGAATAGTTGTTTTCCTGTCCAGCATTATCCTGTTGAGTGCCTGCAACAGTTCTACGATCTCCGAAGAGGAATACAACTCCCTAGAGGAAGGGATGACACTCTCAGAGGTTGCCGACCTCGTGGGTGGCAAAGGAGATCGCTCAGGAGATGGCGAAATGACTAACGTAACCTATGATGGTGAAGGAGAGGAAACTGGGGAGATCAACTTTGCAGTAATGATATTCGAGAAGGGTAAGCTGCTGGGTTGGGATCGACAAGATAATAACTAAGGGGGAAAAACTAAAAACTCTAGGACACTTCCCCCCTCGAGCTGGCTCCCTGAGTCGGCTCTTTTGTTTTCCTCCTCAGGGTTACCATTACGGTAATTGAAATTATAGCTTGTGCACTCGTTGAAACCAATCAGATAACTCTTGAACTTGCTGTTTATCTAACAGAAACCCCCTATCCATCCCCTTCGATTCAATTTCAATACCAAGATAACCATCTTTCAGAGGGCGAATTCTCAATAAATCTCCACCAACATCTAACACCTCAGCCATCTCTCCATTACTTAATATTCCCATAAACTCACGAGCTCTGTTTCCTGAGAATACACAATGGACAAAGCTTCCGTATTCATCATCTTTAAGTATAAAGTACATTGAACCTAAGATAAGCTCTACTTTTAGAGTTTGATTTGAACTACCTTTGTATTTCAGCATGGGTATCATCTTATCACCACCTTTCTTGCTTGATTATAGAGTAGTCAATCCCTCGTGTGAATACCTTTTGTGAGATTGGTCTACTGGGGTAATACTCGATGTTACCAATACGTATTTTCTATGTAAGGCTACACCCTATGCAGGCACCCTCCCTACCCTCCGTAATATCTAGAAATCAGAGGAGAGTTCGCTCCCATCGAGTATCCCTCCGAGTTAAAACATGAGCTAGCACAACTAAACAGCCATATCTTTCAGGAGTTGTCCCTTGAGGATTAACTCCTCTTTGGCGTCCTCATAAGCATAAAAAAAGGTAGCCCAGTTAGGCTACCTCTACAGTTACATCTATTAATCGACCATCTATCGTATGTCTAAAGTGGCGTTGATACTGCTTGATAATATCATGCTGCAAAGATCCACTACTGAGCTCGGTCTCTACAGTAAACCTCTGAATGTGTTTCTTGCCACCGTGATAGAACTCGACTATACAAGCGTACTTCACAAGCATTCCCCCTCAGATGGTTTAGTTATTAAATAATATTGATGGATCAAACGTGTTAGGATTCTCAATATTACCCTTAGACAAGCGGTACTTACGAGATAATCCTAACTCGTCTATTAACCTAATATAGCGACTCTCAAAGTCTGCCATACTCACCTTCTCATTGACTGCATACTCCATGTTAACATTCTTACGTCTAGCCTTAATTAGGTTAATCAGAGCTAGGTCAAGTGTTTCTAAATCTAGCTTGTCCAACTCGTATTTCTCTTGATAGTGTTCGAACGTTTCTTTATACCATTGGTTCTCTTCCTCAGTTAGATCTGCTTTAAAGTCCTTCAGATACAACCCGTGAATGTAGTTACCTGGAGTTAGATTCTTGAGTGCCTTTGCTTTCCCCTCAGGAGTGCGTGGCCCTCCAGTGGGATTATGAGGTCTAGCCATATTAATTTCCCTCCTTAGTTACACTGAATAGTAATACAGATACATTCGTTAGATTAATCTCCCTGTGCTTGTCTACCTCTATAGTAAACAATTGAGAAGACTCACTCTCGAGCCACTCCTTGAACTCCTGCAACTTAATAACTGAGAGCTGGACTTCTAGAGTGCCACCTGATGAGGTTACGATCTTTACTTTATTCATTTAGCCTACCTCCTATTTGATTCCTAATGATTTAACATACTGTTCGTATTCTTCATTAAAGGATTTCTCTTCCTGAGCTATTGCCTCCATAGTCACCGAGAAGGCTTTGTATACTTCTTGAGGGTTATACTTGAGAGGTTGTTCCTGCTCGGAGAACAGTTGAGCACCTTTTAGTTGTGGGAATGCTACAAGGCTTACTTCTCGGATCCGTGAGGGGTTGCCTTTCTGGTCAGTGTAGAATGAGATAGACACCTTCTTGGCTAATCCCTTTTGAACACGCTGTTTAATGGCGTCCTCGATAATACGAACGGTTCCCATCAGCTTTTCACCTACTACCTTCACGCTCTCGAGTAGTCCAACGGTATCTTTTGCACTCTCACTGTGGTCTAACTGGATTGGTATCATGTCCTCTTTGTTAAACGAGCTAGCCAAAGCATGCAAGTCCTTACTTGTGTAGTTTCGTCCTCTGTGTTTACCTGTGGAGAATAACTCTGCATCCTTCAGTAGGTCTTGTCCTTCCTCGGAGAACGACTCCGTTAAATGACCTGTATTGTTAAACTTCATAAGTTGCATATATTTCACCTCATTAGTTTAAATAAAAATAGGGAGCAACCCATAATGGCTACTCCCTCTTAGGTTGTACTAGGCAATAATATTTTTAAGTAAGTATACGCCTTTAGGATCCGTCACGTATGACTCTGTGAAGCGTAACGCTCTCACAACTGTAGTCATGTCCTCATCTTGGTTATACTGGCTCGTAGATAATGGAACTGCATCAGCAATATCTCCGATAGCTCCACGTTGAACTAACAGTACATCCTTATCAGCGAACATTTCATCTACAATTAGGTCTAAACCTAAGAAGTTACCACGGTAGCCAGCTAATTGTTTTAAGTCCTGATTGATGTATTCTGGAGAAGCATCACTATTGTTAGAGATGATTCCAAAAGTAGCTGGAGAGACAACCATCGTGTCTAACACGTAGCCAAACTTTGCAGCTTCAACCTGTGCAGTCGTTAAATCACTACGAATAGCGATAGCACCCTTAGTGGTTTGTCCTTTAGCTGATTGACCAGCAGTTACATCACTCCAGTATAAATCCGTACCAGTACCTACTTTAGTACGCTTGTTAATATTTTCATCATTAAGGATTCGATCGTAAGTCATTGCGTTAACCATGTTACTAACCGAGTTAGCAAGCTTATTGAACACTCGCTCAAAGTAACTGTTAGCACCAAAACGTTGTTGCTCGTATGAGATCGCACTCTCTAAGCCGTACTTACGGATTAAAGCAAGTTGTGCCTTCTCGCTGATACCAATACGTTTGAATCCTGAGCCTTCACCTACTTCGGGTACTTCTTCGTAAGCATAACGACCATTAGTATCTGCATCAGCATCTTTGAAGAATTTAACTGATAGAGCATCAACTGAGGTTTTAGTCATCAGTAAATCAGCAATCATCTTGCGACCTGCTAAGTCCTTGATTCGTGTGTCTACAAATTGTTTCTTTAATAGGGGGTGTTGTCCTAAAATAATATCACTCATGTGTTTCCTCCTCGTTCCGTCTCTATGAGACAGAATCCATTAGTTATGGTAATAGTGTAGTAAGTGCTACTCAGTAGCTAAACTATTCTAGAAGAAACAAGCAAGGAAAACCCCTGTTTATTCCCTCTAGAATAGCCACGAGCCAGAAGAACTCCCCTGTTAGTCTGACAGGTTCAGCGTTCATCCACCTCGTGAGTGCTATTGATTTCTTTTTACCCTAGAAGGCTCCTATTCCTCGACAGTCAAGCTATCGTGAATACAACCCATATAGAATTGCAAATGCTCGCAAGACTGTGCTGAGAAGTCAAATGAGCCAGCAAGCCACTTTTGGATAATACACCTACTAAAGCCTACTCTCACAGCGAATGCGCTGTTGGTGCATCCTACTCGTTCTTTGTAAGCTAAATAGCGTTCTCGTGTAGCTTCGTTCATATCTCTCTTAATATCTACTTCTGTCTCAGTTAATTTCTTAGGCATACTAATCGACCACCTTTTCAGTTTTATACTCATCTATTTGTCTATAACAGTTGTAATTAAAGAAGACTCCACCAGCGTACCAGTGGAGTGTGCCTATGTAGGTGATCCCCATCACCAACCCTCAGGAGGTTATATACATATGGCTGATTTAATCTAGGACATGGAGATTAACTCTCCGTAGTACTATCGAGGAAGTGAATGTTCTCCGGAGGAGACTCGGTAGTACTACGCAAAGCTAAAAAGGTGCGGTATCCTCTTTGTTCCCCTACATATATAGAGTAGTAAAACAACTACCATGTTAATATCTTCTTTTACCCCCACTGTTTGGCGATTGGCTTACGGGAAATCATTAACAACTCGTATATTCCGTCCTCGGTGAGGAACCATTGCTTATGGCTACTTCCGTCCCCTCTATATATTGTATATAGTGCCTTTTCATCTTCGTCCTTCATTTTGAAACCATCTAGTCTAGGCGTAATATTTAGGGAGGGTACATCTTGTCCCCGTCCTTAGACAAACCAAAAAAAGCCAGCTCTCAGTGAGCCAGCCAAGTATAAATATTATCCTTTTTAGTCATTTTCCTTGGTTGTATTTTTATTGGTGTAACCTGAGCCAGTGCATTATCGAGAGAACCAAATTCAGACTCGATAGCTACAAATAACTGGGGACGATCTCTTTTGAATCCTACTTCGCTTATATTTTTACCGTAGTATTTCAATTCAGCTAATACCTCTAGAGTTAATTCCCTTGAGTACATCATCGGTTAATCACTCCTTCTAAGTAGTCAACAATCTTCTTAAGCTCTTTGTGTTCCATACTAGTTTTATTACCTAACCAATCAGTCAACCGAGGACGTTTTATTTTCACCTGCTCAGCTATCTCATTAATAATATTGCTGGTGATACCTGCCGAGGTGATAACCCTCCACAGTAGATCCTTGAGGTCGTTCTCTGCAAGTACATCGTACTCATCTAATTCAGCTAACTCGTTAATTAATTCTCCAATACTTGCTTGTTCTATCATTGTGCCACCCCCATAGTTTGTCCAAGGTAAGATTCCATAACTTGTGAGAAGTTATTTCTAAAACTAAAACTAGTTTGTCCAAACTTACTAGTATCATAAGTTATTTCAGGGATAATCTGAGAAGGTAAAACAGCTTTATTAGTAGGTCTTCCGTCTTTGTCTGCATGGATAATCTTGTTTCCTTTGTTTGCGTAACCTAGTGGAATGTAGTCTTCATATTCATCTATCTCAGTGTTATCTGTACGGTTAACATCTTTTACGTCTAGTGTTAATCCATCTATGATATCAAAAACAGTTACCTGCTTGTCCTCCTTAGGAGCTGGCGTACTAACTTCCTCACTAGTCCAATCCTCACTAGGTGTGTTTTCCCAGTCGGCACACTCTGTATTGTCTAGCTCAAGGTGTTGGCTGCTAAAGAAATTCCATTGTAATTCACTGATAGATATATCCTTCTTCCCCTGAGATCGCAACTTTTGAATCATACGAGTTGCATACTGTTTCATCTTTAGAGGTGACTGTCTCTCAGCAAATACTCTTACGCATATTCCACTAGCTTTTCCTTTTCCATGATTGACTACTACTAGGTACCCTACCTCGATTAATTCTTTGAAAGCTTTGTCTACAATTTTTCTACTGAATAGATCGTACATGTGGTATTTTCTGAAAGTCCACTTCTTAGGTCTTGAAATCATCCAGCAGAACACTGTAAATGTAGATGCTGAGATTAACCCTTCCTCAACTAGTCTCATTTGGTCAAACGTAAAGTAGCCATACTGCTGAGATTTAAACGTCTTGTTGACTGACACCACCTCAGATACATTATGGTTAGCTCCTATTTGTGCTACAAATTCCTTTCTATCCATTTGACATTCCTCCTCAATTTTAACTTGACTAGGCATTTATCTTTGTGTTATTATTATCAGTTACCTCTGTCTCTACTTATAATTTTATTAAGTTTCAAAATAAGACACAAGATATATGTATAAATTCTTTCTTTATTTAACTTTTATAGTCATCCTCTAATGTGTACAAAACGTACTACTATATAACTATAAAAAGAGAACCTGTTTAGGTTTCCATCTCTAGGCACAACAAAAGGAGGCAACCTTTATTGGCTACCTCTATCAGACTATTAACTTCTCAAAACAATAAATACAAAACCTGAGACGGAGAATCTACAGAAGAATATTTCAAAGGCTTGTCCTACTCGTTTACGAGAAAGTAGATCCTTGAAGATAATCTCTGTAGTTGCCATCTCCTATAGTTCTTTATTTCTTAAATCTTTAAATACCTAATACCTATATGAGCTGGCATCTCTTAGTTTATCCTATCAGGGTTATTCTATCCGATTCATCGGATAGTTACTACTTGATAGGTTACTCTTAGAGCTACTCCTCTTATAGACCTTTTTTATTTTTCTTTCTCTATGATTACCTATTGGTTATTCCTAATTAGGTATTTCTATCAAGTGGTACCTATCGAGTTAACTCTTTTTAGATATTGTAGTAAAACAACTACCTCAGGGGGCGTATCCTGTGCATTTCACTCCTATACATCAACACTTTAGGTAGATTATATGGTAACTTAGGAGTTAATTTCTACACCTTACTGGGTTTGTCTCATCTCACAAGTTAACTAGGAGTTGAAATGAAATGACAACATAGTTGATACGAGGTAGCAAAACTAACTCTCCGTTTAACGGATACTTCAAGTAGGTTGCCGACTCTAGGGGTTACTATCTCATATATGAATATATTTAAATACCTTATGAGGACGACCTATGTTGAGCATAGTCCCTGAGTAATACCTGAGGTAGCCGATCTCTGTAGGTGAAACTTAGGGGGGGTGCTACTGGGGACTGACTCTGGAGGTTCAACTTTGGGAGATAAATATTTTATAAAACCCTGTAGGTATCCTGTTAGAAAGTAACAAAATGTTACCATCTAAGGTTCGATGTTGGGAGATTAACTTTTTAAATTTACTGCTGAGGTGGAAAACTCTAGGGTGCTGGCTCACTAGTAACTAACTGGGAGCCGATTTTCCTAATAAATTTCTACTACATATGTTTACATGCGTATACGTACCCCCCCCTATGCCTCCTGATTATGGGGTACCCACTGAGCACACCACCAGAGGAGCTACTGACAGTCAGCCAACGAGAAAGTGACCAACAGGAGTAACCCTGAGAATATCCAGATTGCCCTGTGAGATACTTTACCCCTAGATGTGGTACAAATGGGTTACTGACTCCACAGAGAATCTCACAGGCGTTACTGCTCGTCCATCCTCTCCACTGTTACATCTAACAAGTATACGCACTCTAGTTAACATAATACTGATTATACAAAGCTAACTATGAGTAGACTAAAGAGGTGTCAGCCTTAGAGCCATCTACTCTCAGTGTACCTACCTGGGTATATACTGTATAATTATCTGTATGGTATCTATGAGTACCTGCTGTATAGATATACATAGGAGATAGCGGTCTCGCAGGGAATAGGGTAGGTATTATGCAGTATTCTATACAGTGTTACTAGGGAGGGTTTACTGGAACGATAGTGACTGTTCACTGCAGAGGAAGCAGCTAGATAGTTATACTTTCATAACTGTTCGATATTGCAACTTGGGAGAAACGACCACATCGAGGGGTGCGTGAAACTATTTAGTGTGAAGCATTATAGCTGGATGCGTTAGTATCGCTCTCGTGTCTTTAACACTTGGAGGCTACCTCCCAGTTGCTACTTTATAAGTTGTTCTCTTGTAACTACTTACATGAAACACCCTAAATCGTATATTCGTTCCAGTTAATTTATTTTCAACATATAGAGTTTCGTATTTCTTATTAAAGTTAGCTATAAAGTTCATTGCATCAGCACCTATGAGAACGACTCTATCGTCACCGATATAAAACTCAATAGCTGCCTGATCTAGATTATCGTGCCAGTTACCCCACTTCTTAAACCACTTAAACATTTTATATTCCTCCTCTTAGTTTTCATAAATAGTTATTCTATTTATTCCCAATTTTTCCCTATCAATACCACCTGAGCTAGCCTATTTAGTCACCCTCTTTTTGTCGAATACTAACTCACAAGTTCCAACTGAATAGTTATTGACTCACAAGCCTGTAACCTCTATAATTTTCCTAAACGAATAACTAAAAGAGTGGTCACTCATAGATAACACCTCATCAGGCTTAACTTCCGCCTCTACTTCCGCTGAAAATTCATTATCCGCAATGGTAGTTGGTGTATGTACACACCCGAATTACCGCGGAAGCGGATACGCTTCACTCATATTACAAAAAATGATTCAAGACTTTACGAATGAAGGCCGAACACTTTGTTTATTTTATAACAATCCAGCTGCTGGACGAATTTACAAACGACTAGGTTTTAAAGATATTGGAATGTGGACGATGTATCGATAATAAGGGGTACTCTAAAAGCGGAAATAGTTGTAACTTAGCAATAAAAACAGATTATACAAAATCTTCACACCGTTATTATGAAGAGGAAGAAACTACTTACGGAGCGATGACTCTAACTAAAAAATGTTATGCATTCAAACTAAATTTAAACAGATAAACGCCCCAATTGTTGCATCCACTCCAGCAATTGGGGCTACATTTTTATTCTCAAATTCTTTCCACTACAAATAGAAATATTTATGAAACATTCATCACACTTATGTCGCTATTATGATAGTAATCATTTTAGAAACCCTTTTTTTGTTCATTTCATCATCACACTACACTCTCTATATTTTCGATCAGATAATCTCCTAATCACTTTAATCACCTTACATAAGTAAATTTTCTTTTCGTAGTTCAAATACTCTCCTATAAATTATTACTTTTTCATCATCAAAACTTACAATACACACTTTCTTTATGCCTTACGTTTCGATTTACTTTTTTTATTTTTCTTTTGATATCTTGGAGTTTCTCTTTTATGTTGCTCCCATGTTTTATTAAATGACGGAAATTTAAACCTACAATAAGCTAATAATTGAAATTCCGCTGCACCAATAGCCACTGCATACATTAAAATATTCCCTACTACACCCCCCATTATAAAATCGTCTAAGGCAAAATCATTACGAAAATAACTCAAAATAAGTAGAATTAGTACGTATATTGTGGCCACCTTCATCATAGTTCCTTTTGTATTACTAAAAAATGAAGTGGATCTCTCATCCATACTAAATGCACCTTTACTCGCTTGTTTAAATGTATCGATTGTTGCCATAATATGGACAATAACTGCTCCTATAAATAATAACCCTGCATATATTAATGCAATCTGGTCAATTGAAGAATTAGCTATTTCAAAAACAATAAAAACAGTGAACCCTATAGTCCCTAATTGAAATGCATACAATAATACGACAAATGTTTGTAACTTTTGAAATTTAAATTGAGCTTTTGGAAATAAATATAGAATAAAAAAGATTATTTGCAGAGCATATAACAACACTTCTAGCTTAACAATTTCAATATCATTGAAAAGAGCTATGCAGTAATCCCAACCAGCTGATAAAACAATAGAAAAAATAGCTATTGAACTATACAGTATTCCTCCAAACATAAACACCGTTGCACCCTCAGGACTTAAACGATCTTTACATGTCATCCTAAACTTATCTAAATCTTCTTCTTTTATATCCCACATCCTGACTCTTCACCCTCTATACAGTTTAAATAATTTTCATTCACTTCAATTCTATTTCACTCTTATTTACTTTTCGATTTGGATTTTGTATTTCGCTTTCGAATTCTCCCACGCATTCTCTCATTCTCTTCCCACGTTATATTAAATGGCGGACATTTAAATTTATTCTGCCAATTTCCTTTACACCTTACGTTTTGATTTACCTTTTTTATTTTTCTTTTGATATCTCGGAGTCTCTCTTCTATGTTGCTCCCATGTTTTATTAAATGACGGAAATTTAAACCTGCAATATGTTAATAGCTGAAATTCCGCTGCTCCGATAGCTATCGTATACATTAAAAAGGTCCCTACTACATACATACCTAAAGTATCAAATCCATAATCGTTATGAAAATATAGAAAAATAAGAATAGTTACTGCGTATAATGTAGCCCACTTCATCATCTTTCCTTTTGCTTTACTAAAAAAGGAAGCGGATCTTTCATCCATACTAAATGCACCTTCACTTGCCTGTTTAAACGTATCAATTGTTGTCAAAATATGAAAAATTACTGCTCCTAAAAATAATAATCCTGCATACAGTAATGTAATCTGATCAATTGAATTATTAGCCATTTTAGTACCAATCAAAACTACGAGTAATATTGTTGCCATTTGAAATGCATTTAATAATACAACAATTGTTTGTAGCTTTTGAAATTTAAATTGAGCTTTTGGAAATAAATATAGAATGAAAAAAATTACTTGCAGAGCATATAACAACACTTCCAGCTTAACAATTCCTATATTAAGGAGAACCATACAGTAATCCCAATCACCTGATACAATAATAGAAAAAACGGCTATTGAACTATAAAGTATTCCTCCAAACATAAATCCTGTAGCACCCTCAGGACTTAAACGATCATTACATGTCATCCTAAACTTATCTAAATCTTCTTCTTTTATATTCCACATTCAGTTTTTCACCTTCTATACGTTTCAATTATTTTTCGAACACTAAAATTCTATTAATATATTATTTATTTTTCGTTTTGAATTTCTTATTTTGTTTTCGAAATCTCCCACGCATTCTCTCATTCTCTTCCCATGTCATATTAAATGACTTGAATTTGAATCTACAGTACGCCAATAGTTGGAATTCTGCCGCTCCAATTGCAACCGCATACATTAAAACAGTTCCTACTCCATACATAACAAAAAAATCAATCGAATAATCATTTTGAAAATACATCAAAATAATTAGTATTAATACATATATTATAGCTCCCTTTATCATAGCTCCTTTTGTCTTACTAAAAAATGAAGTGGATCTTTCATCACTACTAAACGCACCTTCACTTGCTTGTTTAAATGTATCCATTGTCGCCACAATATGTACTATGACTGCCCCTAAAAATAATAGCCCTGTATATATCCTAGCAATTGAATTATCAGCCATTTCAGAAACAACCGAAACCGAAAATAATATTGTTCCAAGTTAAAATGCATATAATAATATGATTAGCGTTTGTAACTTTTGAAATTTAAAACAAACTTTCGGAAATAGATATATAATTAAAAATATAATTTGTACAATGTATAATACAGTTTCAGTTTTAACAATTATTCTATCAAAAAGATTGTTATAGTAATCCAAACCTCCTACAAAAATAACGAACATAAATATCGAAATATAAAATATCGTTCCAAGCATAAACCCCGTCGCACCTTCAGGACTTAAACGACTTTGACATGTCACCCTAAATTTATCTAAATCCTCTTCTTTTATATTCCACATTCAGCTTTTTCACCTTCTATACGTTTCAATTATTTTTCGAACACTAAGTTTCTATTAATATATTATTTATTTTTCGTTTTAAATTTCTTATTTTGTTTCCGAAATCTCCCACACATTCTCTCATTCTCTTCCCACGTCATATTAAATGACTTGAATTTGAATCTACAGTACACTAATAGCTGGAATTCTGCTGCTCCGATTGCTACTGTATACAGTAAAACAATACCTACCGCATAAAGAACTAAAACATCAATTCCATAATCATTATGAAAACATATCAAAATAAACAGGATTAGCGCATATATTGTAGCCCACTTCATCACATCTCCTTTTCTTTTACTAAAAAATGAGATGGATCTTTCATCCTTACTAAACGCACCTTCACTCGCTTGTTTAAACGTATCGATAGTTGTCACAATGTGAACAATGACTGCTCCTAGGAATAACATACCTACATATATTAATGTAATTCTGTCAATTGAATCCTCAGAAATTCCAGGAAGAATCAACGCTGTAAATGTTATTGTACCTAATTGAAATGCATATAATAATACAACGAGCGTTTGTAACTTTTGAAATTTATAACGTGCTTTTGGAAATGAATATAGAATTAAAAAGATGAATTGTAAGCTATATAAAACAATTTCAGTTTTAACAATTGTTTTATCAAAATAAGTATGATAATAATCCAATCCCCCCATAAAAATAAAAAACATAAATACTGAAGTATAAACTATCCCTCCAATAAAGAAAACCATAGCACCCTCAGGACTTAAACGATCATTACATGTCATCCTAAACTTATATAAATCTTCTTCTTTTATATCCCACATCCTGGCTCTTCACCTTCTATACAGTTTAAATAATTTTCATTCACTTCAATTCTATTTCCCTCTTATTTACTTTTCGATTTGGATTTTGTATTTCGCTTTCGAATTCTCCCACGCATTCTCTCATTCTCTTCCCATGACATATTAAATGACTTGAATTTAAATCTACAGTACGCCAATAATTGGAATTCTGCCGCTCCGATTGCAACCGCATACATTAAAACAGTTCCTACTCCATACATAACAAAAAAATCAATTGAATAATCATTTTGAAAATACATCAGAAGAAGTAGTATTAATATATATATTATAGCCCCCTTTATCACAGCTCCTTTTGTCTTACTAAAAAACGAGGTGGATCTTTCATCACTACTAAATGCACCTTCACTTGCTTGTTTAAATGTATCTAGCGTTGCTGCAATATGGATAATAACTGCTCCTACAACTAGTAGCCCGGTATACATCCTACCAATTGAATTATCAGCCATTTCAGAAACAATCGAAACTACAAATAATATCGTTCCAAGTTGAAACGCATATAGTAATACGATTAGCGTTTGTAACTTTTGAAATTTAAAACATGCTTTCGGAAATAGATATATAATTAAAAATATAATTTGAATACTAAATAACACAATTTCAGTTTTAACAATTGTTCTATCAAAAAAATTGTTGTAGTAATTCAAATCACCTACAAAAATAATAAACATAAATATTGAAATATAAAATATTGTTCCAAGCATAAAACCCGTAGCACCTTCAGGACTTAAACGTCCTTGACATGTTATTCGAAATTTATCTAAATCTTCTTCTTTTATATTCCACACCCTGACATTTCCCCTTCTATACAGTTTAAATAATTTTCGTGCACTAAAATTCTATTACATTCTTAATATTTTTAAGTACATAGATCTTTGTACAACTAAATTCAGATAATCTTTTAGGTATACCATTACCATATTAATTACCATAATCATCTAACCAGAATGCCTTTTGATGGTTCAAGTAGTATTCTTTTTCCTCAAAAGTTCCAAATATTCTTCTTTCAATTAAGTATAACCGTCTTCTTGTCACCTTCATCCAATGCCTTTATTAGACTCTCATACTCTATTTTGATTTACCAAAACTATACGCGCTCAGTAAAACATAACTGTTATCACAATAACTATTTTTTACTACCCCTTTACTCATATCTTCACAACATTTATCGTTCTCAAAATTCAATCAAAATATATTAT